>JAUVQN010000008.1 GCA_030598125.1 Coriobacteriia bacterium
CAGCGGGCTGTGCATTGGCGCTGACGACGAAGCTGTATATCACGACAGCCATGAGGAACACGACGACGGCGACGATGGCGATCTTCACCAGCCTCACGGTGGGGTCGACGGCGGCGACCATCGCGTCAGTGTCCTGCGCGGTCGCTTCGCGACCCGTACCGTGCTCGTCCATGTAGCCGGCTCCTCTCGCTCGCTCCTGCTACTCGATCTACTCGATCGGCGCGGCGCCGTAGCCGGCCGCTTCGATCTTGCCCACGATATGCTCGACGTCGGTCGAGGAGGTATCGTACCGCACCTCCGTGAGACCGCCCTCCAGGTCGACATCGACCGTCTCGATACCGTCCAGTTCCTCCACGCTCATCTTGACCAGCTTCACGCACGACGGGCAGTGCATCCCCGTCGTCTCGATCCGCTGAGTGGCAGTCTCGCCCATGTCGCACCTCTCACCCTTGCCGATGATGCCGCCTCGCCGCGCCACGTCGCAGCACGTCGTCACACTCCTGCGGAGCCTCCGCCCGGCGGGAGCCTCGTCCCGCAGGCCGGACAGAGCCGCCACGCCGGCAGCACTGCCGCGTCACACTCGGGACACTCGCCTGTCTCGACCTCCTGCGACGCGCCGCGTGGCCTGGGAGACTGCGTGGAAAGGAACCACACCACGCCCCCGATCACGAAACTCGCGAGCAGCGGGACCGACCATCCCCAGCCAAGCAGCCCGGAGCACTGCGCGAAGCTGTGGCCCTCGTTCACCATCCACAGGACACCGAACAGCGAGACGGCGAGCGCCAACGCGCCCACCGCGGTGAGCACGACCGTCCATGTCCTTCGACTGGCCATGCGCGTCCTCGAATGCCTCGGTCACATGCACGGCCGGGTGCAACTGATGTGCCAACAACCTGCGGGGATACCACCAAGAGGACGGGCGGTAGGATAGCTTCCGGCACCCTGGCGGTGTCGGGTCGCCGACGGCGGTCGGCGCCAGGCACCAGGCTTGCCCTCCCGCGCCGCCAGTGGTTGACTTCATATGACGTGGACGACGAGGGACGGGGGGCCGTGGCAGACGCTCGTGACGCGCCCCGCGAGTCCCTCTCGCAGAGCCCCTACCGGCACTGGCTGACCGGGCTCGGCACCGAGGTCGGCACGTTCCTGGCGTTCGGGCTCTTCGTCTCCGCCGTCGCGGCCCTGATCGTCGTCCTCCTCCAGGGCTGACAGCCGACGCCGTGTGGATCCGACTCCGCATCGCAGACCTCGAGACGATCGTCCACTACACGGGCATCTTCGTGGCCGGCATCGGCGCGGTCATGGTCGTGCCGCTGGCGACCGCCGTGCTCGCCGCGGAGTGGGCACCGGCGATGGACTACCTGCTCGGCATCGGCGTGGCGCTGGTGGTGGGACTGTCGATGGCACTCGTGCGCCCCGCCCAGCACCGGATCACGCACGCGCACGCGCTCATGATCGCTGCGTTCTCCTGGCTCGCCTGCTCGCTCGTCGCGGCGGTGCCGCTGGCCTTCTCGCCCAACTACGCGAGCTACCTGGACGCCGTCTTCGACGCCCTCTCAGGGCTCACCACCTCCGGGCTCACCGTCGTGAGCGATCTGGACCACATGGCGTACTCCCACAACATGTGGCGGCATCTCACGCACCTGATCGGCGGCCAGGGCATCATCGTCGCGGCCCTCTCCTTGGCGATCGGTCTCAGAGGCGGCGCCTTCGCCCTCTACCTGGCCGAGGCTCGTGACGAGAAGGTCCTCCCCAACGTCGTCAACACGGCGAGGTTCATCTGGTTCGTGACCGCGGTGTACGTGGCGGCGGGCACGGCGGTCCTCTTCGTGCTCAACCTCGTTCGAGGCATGGTGCTGTCGCGAGCGGGACTGCAGGCGTTCTGGATGGTCATCGCGGCGTACGACACCGGGGGTTTCGCCCCGCAGTCGCAGAACCAGCTCTACTACCACTCCGCCATCTTCGAGATCGTCACCGTGACGCTCATGATGGCGGGCACGCTCAACTTCAATCTCCACGCAGCCGTGTGGCGCGGCAATCGCAAGGAGATCTTCCGCAACATCGAGACCCGGACGCTCGCCTTCAGCATCCTCGCGATCTCCCTCATCGTCTCGCTCGGCCTCGCCGCGACCCAGTACTACGACGCGGTGCCGTCGGTCATCCGCAAGGGCGTCTACCACGTGTTCTCAGCGCACACGGGGACCGGGCATCAGACGCTCTATCCCTCGCAGTGGGCGGGGGACTTCGGCCAACTCGCGTTCATCGGGATCTTGCTCGCCATGGGTCTCGGAGGGGGGATGTCTTCCACCGGCGGCGGCATCAAGGCGCTCAGGGTCGGCCTCCTCTTCAAGGCGATCTCGAACAACGTCCGCGAGGCCATCTCGCCGAGGAGCGCGCTCGTGCAGACCAGATACCATCACATCCGCGACAAGGTCCTGACGCCCGAGCTCACCGTGTCGGTGCTCATCTTCTTCACGCTCTTCGTGCTGAGCTACGTGACGGGCACCATCGTCGGCACGGGCTACGGCTCTCCGCTCATGGACGCCGCGTTCGAATCCGTGTCGGCCTCCGCCAACGTGGGACTGTCCACGGGCATCACGGGACCGGCGATGCCGACCGGCCTGAAGCTCCTCTACATCGTGCAGATGTGGATCGGCCGACTCGAGTTCATCGCAGTGCTCGCGCTCTTCGGCTACGTGCTCACGGCGCTGCGACCGAGCAGGACGTCGTGATGCGCGCCACCACCTCCCGCGCCGGGCTCACCCTCGCTGCCGCCTCCCTCACCGCCGCGGGTCTGCTGGCGAGCGCCCTTACCCCCGCACCGGCACTCGCTGCTTGGATCTCCCCGGCCGAGGTCGTAGCGGACGTCAACGAGCTGGACGGGCAGACGGTGACGATGGTCGGCGAAGCCATCGGGGACACGATGCGTGCCGACCAGGATCACGTCTGGATCAACGTCCTGGGCGACGGGACGGCCGTGGGGGTCTACGTCTCCAACGAGGACGCGGCCGAGGTCGAGGGACTGGGTGACTACGACCGCGTCGGGGACCGCGTGAGTGTCCGGGGTGTCGTGAACCTCGCATGCGAACAGCACGGAGGCGACCTCGACATCCATGCCGTCGCACCGCTCGAGGTCCTGGAGCCCAGCGCGCCCATCGAGCACTACGTGCCGGTCTGGGAAGGGATCCTCGGAGCGGCGCTCATCGTCGTCGCGGGTTTCTTGTTCCGTGCCTACCGCGCACGCCGGCTCGGCTGGGTCGAGGCACGCCGCCGCTAGCGTCCGCTGCGGCTAGGTGAGCCCGAGGCGCTGCATGCGCGCCTCCATCGTCTTGGGCGTGAGTCCGAGCATCTTGGCGGCCTTCGGCACCTTCCCGCCCGCTCTGTCGAGCGCCTGCTGCACGAGCTCGAGCTCGACGGTCTCGAGATCGCACCCCTGCTCGGGCAGTTCGAACGTCGTCACGACGCAGCGCGGACCCGTCGCACCCGCGCGCACCTCCGCCGGTAGGTCCTCCGGTCTGACGTCGTCGCTCGGGCTCAGGATCACGATCCGCTCGATGGTGTTCTCGAGCTCGCGGATGTTGCCGGGCCACTGATAGTCGACCAGCAGGCTCATCGCCTCGGGTGAGATCTTCTTCTTGCCGGCCTCGTACTTCTCGAGGAAGTGCGCGACGAGTCTCGGGATGTCGCCTCTGCGGTCCCTCAGCGGCGGCAGCGCGATCGGCACGACGTTCAGACGGTAGAAGAGGTCCTCCCTGAACGCGCCGTCGGCGATCAGCTCCTCCAGATCCTGGTTCGTGGCCGCGATCACGCGCACGTCCACCTCGATGCTCTTGGTGCCGCCCAGTCGCTCGAATCGCTGCTCCTGCAGGACGCGCAGGAGCTTCACCTGTACCGCAGGCGTGATGTCGCCCACCTCGTCGAGGAAGAGCGTCCCGCCGTTCGCCAGCTCGAAGCGGCCCGGCTTGGAGGTCGTCGCTCCCGTGAAGGCCCCCTTCTCATAGCCGAACAGCTCGCTCTCCAGGAGCGTCTCGGGCAGCGCGCCTGCGTGGACCTCGATGAAGCGCTTGCCGACCTGCGGAGACATCCGGTGGATGGCGCGCGCCACGAGTTCCTTCCCGGTGCCCGACTCGCCGGTGATCATCACCGTCGCGCCGGAGGGAGCGACCTGCTTCACGTCCTCCAGCAGCTTCAGCATCTTCTCGTCGGACGCGACGATGCCCTCGATGTCGTAGTCCTTCTCGATCTCCTCGCGAAGCCGCTCGACCTCCTCGGAGAGGTCGGCGACGTGCATCGCCTTGTCGATCGCGAGTTTGAACTCCTCGAGGTCGAAGGGCTTGGTGAGGTACTCCGTCGCGCCAGCCTTCATCGCCACCACGGCGCCCTCGACGTTGCCGTGGGCCGTGAGCATGATGACCGGGAAGGACATGCCCTTGCCGCGGACGGTCCGCAGTACCTCCATGCCGTTCGGCGCAGGCATCTTGTGGTCGAGGACCATGAGGTCGGGCGGCTGCTCGGAGATCGCTTCGAGCGCCTCCTTGCCGCTCTCCGCCTGGACTACCTCGTAGTCCTCCTCCGCTGACAGCGCCTCCGCCAGCACCCACCGCATGTTCTTCTCGTCATCGGCGATGAGAATGCGCCGCTTCACCGGCATCCCCTCGTCTCGCGATCGATCGTCATACCCGCTCGCGCCCCTCCGGCTCGCCGCGCTCGCGCCCGGCCGTCTCGGGAGCACGTCTGTCCTTCGCCCAACCCGACGACCTGACGGGCAGGAACACGCTCATCGCGCTGCCCTCACGGGGAACGCTCTCGATCTCGATCCGCCCGTCGTGCTCATCGATTATGCGATGCACGATCGTGAGACCCAACCCCGTGCCCTCGTCGCGCGTCGAGAAGAAGGGGTCGAACACCTTCGCCAGCGTCTCGTCGGACATCCCGGGACCGTTGTCGGCCACTGTGATCCACACGTACCCGGCGTCGACTCCGGTCGCGATCTCGATCCGGCCCCCCTCGTCCATGGCCTGCACGGCGTTGGAGATGAGGTTCACGAAGACCTGTTTCATCTGGTCCGGGTCGACCGTGACCTCCGGAAGATCTCCGTGGAAGTGCTCCGATATCTCGACCTTCGAGCTGCTGGCGAACTTCCGCGTGAAGAGGACCACGTCCTTGAGCAGGTCCTCGACGTCGACCTCCACGAGCGTGGGGCGCGAAGGGCGCCCGAAGTCGAGCAGAGCCTTGACGACCTTGTCGAGCCGGTCGATCTCCTGCTTGATGATGCGCCCGGCATCCGCCGCCCGCTCGCTGCCAGACGAGCCCTCCTCTACGAGCTGCACGGTCGCTCGGATGATCCCGAGCGGGTTGCGGACCTCGTGCGCCACGCCGGCTGTCAGCTCGCCGAGAGCCGCGAGCCTGTCCGCTCGAATGAGCTGCTCCGTGAGTGCCTTGATCTCCGACACGTCCTCGAACGTGACGACGGCGCCGAGGATACGCCCGTCGATGTCTCGCATCCTCGAAACGGAGGCCTGCACGTGGATCTCGCGTCCTGTCACGGTCTCGATCGTCGACTCCCGCATGGTTCTCGGAACCCGTCCGTCGAGCACCTTCGCGATGTCGGCGCCGAGACCGCCGTCGTCCTCGAACAGCGTGGCTATCGGCCGCGGCACGAGCACGTCCTCGGACAGTCCCAGCATCCGTTCGGCTGCCGGGTTGACCGTCGCGATCGAGCCGTCCGGACCGACGGTCACGACGCCGGCCGTGATGGAGCGCAGGATGGACTGCGTGTATTCCTGGATGCCGATGAGCTGCACGGCGCGCTCCTCGAGCTTGGAGTAGGCCTGCTCGAGCTGCTTGCTCACGCGCCGCAGGTCTTCCGTCCGCCGGGCCTCCACGTCGGTGAGCCACCCGAAGAGACCGCCGATCGTCACATACATGGCCATATCCAGCAGATACGGCACGAGATCCCCGTCGGCCCCGCTCGTGAGCCCCGTCGGGGCGAACAGGACCCCGGCCGCCACGGCCGTGATGAGCCCGCCGCGAAGACCGAACACGAAGGCGGCGTAGAGGATGGGCACGTAGTAGAGGCGCCGATAGAGCATCTGCAGGTGCGTCTGCGACGGATCCGTGTAGAGGTGCAGCACCGTGACCACGACGAGGGATAGCGCCACGACCGCGATATCCCCGCGCCGCACATCCCTGGTCCGGTCGCCCCCCAGCCAGCGCGCGAAGGAATCGAATGCGGTGCTCACAGCCGACCGCCCGCTAGCGACGCCGACGCGCCCACGAAGGGTCAATGCCGAGCTCCTCGCGGTACTTCGCGACCGTCCGCCTGGCGACCGTGACTCCCTGCTCGGCCAACGCATCCGCCAACGCCTGGTCGCTCAGCGGGGACTTCGCGTCCTCCTCGACGACGAGCGCGCCCAGGCGCTTCTTCACCGTCGTCGAGGCGACGTCCATGCCGTCGTCGCTCCGATAGCCGCCAGCGAAGAAGTACTTGAGCTCGTACAGCCCGTACGGCGTCGCCATGTACTTGCCGGTGACGCCGCGGCTCACGGTGGAGAGATGCACGCCGATCTCCACCGCGACGTCCTCGAGCCTCAGCGGCCTCAGGTCGCCCTGCCCATCCTCGAAGAAGTCCGCCTGCGTCTCGAGGATGATCTCCGCGATCCGGCTCACGGTGTCCTTGCGGCGCTCGACGTTCCGGATGAACGTCTCCGCGCCGCGGATCTTCTCCTTGAGGTAGCGGACCGTCTCGGCGTCCGCCGAGCCGTCCCTCCTCAGTATCGAGCGGTAACGCGGACTCACGCGGAGCACCGGCAGCGCATCCGAGTTAGGGATGACCAACCAGTCGTCGTCGAACCTCCTGAGCGTCACGTCCGGCACGACGTACGCGGGCGAGATCCCGGGTGAGAACGCGCCGGCCGGTCGCGGGTTCAGCACCCGCAGCAACTCGACCGTCTCCCTGACCTGCGCCTCTCGCGTGCCTAGAGCGCGCGCGATCTTCCGGAAGCGGTTCGCGGCAACGTCCTCGAGGTGCTCCTCGACGATCGGGACCAGGAGCGGGTCGTCCAGCTTGAGCACCTCGATCTGGAGCAACAGCGCCTCCTGCGCGGAGCGAGCCCCGACGCCCGGCGGATCGAGCTGTTGCACTGCGACGAGACCTTCGGTCGCCGTCGTCTCATCCACGTCCGCGATGGCAGCGATCTCGGCTAGGTCCCCGACGAAGAAGCCGTCCTCGTCCAGCGAGCCAATGACCGCGAGCGCAGCCCGCTCCACCTCGTCGGTCACTTCGAGCATCGACAGCTGGTCGTTCAGGTAGTCAGTGAACGTCGTGACGCCACCTACGAAGTCCTCCGTGTTGACCTCTTCGACGTTGGGATCGCGCGGCACCACCGGCTCTGACTCGGACAAGTCCTCGTACTGGTCGAGCCACTCGTCCCAGGCGTCCTGTTCCTCGTCCGCGGTCGGCTCCTCGGAGGCCTCGTCGGGATCGGCCTCCTCCGACTCCTCACCCTCGTCGAACTCGTCCGTCTCGAGGACGGGGTTCTCCAGGAGCTCCTTGTTGATCATGGCTTGGAGCTCGGTGATGGGCATGGACAGGATGGTCAGGCCCTGATACACCTGCGGCGACAGGGTGACCTTCTGTTTGACGTCCGGAGATTGGGCGAGCTCCACGACCGCCTCCTCCCCGCTTCCGGGGCGAAGAAGACCCTCGCTACAGCAACAAATGTACCACTTTCCGGCTCGCCCCAAGCTGCCGACTACGGGGGAGGTGGCGCCGCCTCGCCCCCCGGCGAGGGGCGTTGGAAGACGACCACCGCGGCGATCACGAGGACGCCCCCAAGGATCTGCAGTCCGTCGAGCGTCTCGCCGAGCACGAGGAACGACAGCACCGCCGCGATGACGGGCTCGATGGTCGAGGTGACCGACGCCTTGGTCGCGTCGATGTAGTGGAGCGCCGCGAGGAAGGCCCCGAAAGGGATCACCGTCGTCACGATCGCGATGTAGAGGACCGCGACGAGACCGACCGGATCGGTCAGGAGCGGCCGTGCGGACTCCATCCCGCCTGTCGCGACGAGCCAGAAGAGCGCGGCGAAGCCCAGGCCCCAGGTGAGGAGCGCCCACGGCGCGATCCGGCCGGCCGCGTACTTCCCCATGACGATATATGCGGCGAAGAAGACCGCGGCCAGGAGTCCCCAGGCGATGCCCAGCGGCGTCACCCGCAGTCCCCCTCCCCCGATCACGCCGACGACCAGACCGGCGCCCAGTATGGAGAGCACGATGCCGACCGGGAGCGCCCAGGTGAACCTCTCGCCGAGGAAGCTCACGGAGACGATCAGCACGAACACGGGGGCCAGGTACTCCAGCAGGATCGCGGTGGCGACGTTGGTGTGAGAGATCGCCTGGTAGTAGGCCAGGTGCAGCATGGCCATCCCCACCACTCCGAAGACGGCGAGGAACCCGATGTAGCGCCGGTCCACGCGCAGCAGGTCCCTTCGGAAGAGCGCGAGCGGGACGATGAGCACGACGAAGGCGACGAGCGCCCGGGCGGACGAGAGCGCGAGCGGATCCACGTCGATGGACAGAGTGGTGAAGAGCAACTTGTCAGTGACGCCGCCGGTCGCCCAGCAGGCCGCCGCGAAGATGACGAGCGCATAGCCGAGGGCCTTGCGGCCCTCGGAGTCAGCCAAGGGTCCCTCCCGACTGGGCCTCCGTCTTGCCGGCTTGGTACTCGTCCATAGGCTCGACGTGGGCGATCACATCCACCACCTGAGGGAAGGCGTCGAACACGGCCCGCTCCGCGCGCTCCGCGACGTCGTGGGCGGCTGCAAGGCTCATGTCCGGGTCCACTTGGACGTGCAGATCGACGTAGACCTCCGACATCGAACCGCGCGTGCGGACGTCGTGGCAGCCGAGGAGTCCCTCTACGGAGGTGCAGGCCTCGGCGACGGCCGCCGGCGGGATGCGCGAGCGGTCGGAGAACGTGTCCGTCGCCTGCCTAAGTATCTTCCAGGCCGCGCGCAGGATCATCGCGACCACGACGAGCGCCGCGATCGAGTCGGCCTGCGGGAACCCCAGGAGCACGAGCACGAGCCCCGCGATGACGCCCAGGCTCACGTAGGCGTCGCTCATCGTGTGCTCCGAGTCGGCGAGCAGGATGTCGCTTCGCAGAAGGCGACCCTTCCGTCGTTCGTAGAGACTCACCGAGACGTTCACGGCGAGCGTGCCGATCATCACCGCGAAGGCCGCCGGGCCGACATCCGGGCCGGGTGCACCCTGGATCAACCGCGACACGGCCTCCGACCCGACCTGCCACGCGGCGATCACCAGAAGCCCGCCGATGAGAGCGGAGGCCCACGTCTCGTACTTGCTGTGACCGTAGGGGTGCGACTCGTCGGCGGGACGACGGGCGACCGCCACGCCGACCAGACCAACGACATTGGAGAGCCCGTCGAACAGCGAGTGGAAGCCGTCCGCGACCATGGACACGGAACCGATGAAGGACCCGTAGCCGAGCTTCGCGAGCGCGACCAGCACGTTGAGGATGAGGACGAGGACGAGCACTCTCGTGATGCTGCGGAACCTGTCCGCGCGCTCGTCGCCGTCCCTGCCGTCGTAGCCCATCACACCCCCGCCGTGGACCTCCTGGTGGTGCCGCCGCGGACGCCACCGGGCGCGGCGCGGGGCTTCCGCCCTCCGAGACAAGGAGTATATCGGAGTTGCGGCGGCACCCCCCCTGCACGCCGCTGCCTCATGGAGGGTATCCTGTGGACGCAGGACGGATGCGAAGTCAAGGAGTGAATCCGCATGGAGGCCACGTCCCAAGAGCTCGAGGCCGCACGCAAGAGCATCCTCAATCGCCTCAAGCGGCTCGAGGGCCAGATACGCGGCCTTCAGTCCATGGTCGAGCAGGACAAGGACTGCGAGGAGATCCTCACGCAGGTGATGGCCGCCAAGTCCGCGCTCGACCAGGTCGGCCTACACATCATCAGACACGCCATGCACGAGTGCCTGCTCGACGACGAGGATCAGACGCGCGACGAACTCATAGACGACGCGCTGAACGTGTTCCTCAAGTACGTGAACTGCGTGCGCTGACGTCTCCGTGCGCCGTCGGCGGTCCCGCTTCGGCGCCCTCTCGCGCTGACCGCTCGCTCCGGTACGTCGCGTCGTCCACGACACGTATCACCCGTTCCTCGATCTCCTCGACGATCCCGTCGAGCTGAGCTTCCGGGTAGACCTTCCGCATGATGCTCGGGAGTATCGCCGCGACGGCGACACTGTCACCCTCCTCGAACACGTTGATCTTGCACGGCATCACGAGCGTGGCCCTCGGATCCTGAGCGACGTTCGCCGGTCCTGTCGGCACGAACCTGTCACGCGGCTCCCTGACCTCGTAGATCCGCAGCGGACGTATGTGGAAGCCTTTCGCTGCGAGCGTCACGTGCACGTCGTGGATCCCGGACACGAGAAAGCCGTGGGCGTCTATGGACCGCTCCACGTCTCTCGCGACGGCCTCGAAGCCGCCGGCTGTCGTGCGCTTATAGGCGTAGTCCACGCAGCACCTCGTCCCGTCGCACCGACGGGTCCCTTGGGCTACGCTCAACCGAATCCCCCTCGGGGAACACACGCGCCGCTCATGTCGACACCCGATCTCGACATGGCATACCCGCCCCCCACACCCTGGGAGACCTCGGTCGAGCCACATTCCGGGCATACCTTGTCATCGTCACGTATGAGCCTCGTCATGAACTTCTCGAAGCTGTTCCCGCACGCGGTGCATGAGAGATCGTATGTCGGCATGCGCCTACCCCAGACTGAATCCTTTGGCCATCTGGACAGCTCCGCGGGCTCCCACCATCTGCGTCACGACCTCCCCGCCCTCGAACTTCGCGATCGTAGGGATGCTCATGACGCCGTACTCCATGGCAAGCTGCCGGTTCTCGTCCACGTTCACCTTCACGAACTTCGCTTTGTCGCCGACGGTGTCGGACAGCTTCTCGAGCTCAGGACCGACCATCTTGCATGGCCCGCACCACGGAGCCCAGAAGTCCACGATCACCGGCACATCCGAGCCAAGCACCTCGTCGCCGAAGTCCACGCTCGTCACTTCGCGTACAGAACCCATATGATTCCTCCCTCATCTCATCCTCGTACCCCATTATACCCATGGGGGTATGTGTGTCAAACTGGCGGATGCCTCCCTTCTAGCCGCACGTTCGCGCGGCCCGATGGCGGTATAGTCGTCATGACCGCAGGGAGAGAACACGGCCACGCAAGCTCAGGGAAGCGCATGCCGGCTGAATGGGCGAGTCTCATCTTCGGCGCTGCAGTGGCGGGCGCCGCCCTTGTCGCCTTGATGGTCCTCCCCCCTCGCACGGAGCGCATCGCTCTCTTCCTCGTTCTCGGAGGTCTCGTCGCCTCCTTCGCCGGCCTCGTCGCCCTGATCGTCCGGACCATGCGCGTGGACATGGCCATCCTCGCGGCGCTCCTCGCGGCCGGCGTGTTCGCGGCCGCATACGCCGCGGCGTCGATGGTCGTACCGCTGCTCTTGAGGCGCCCAAGACCCGCCGCCGTCCGCGTGCCCCCCGAGTCCCGGACACCACGGCGGTCGTAGTGTCGGCCCCCACAGAGCCGACCATGTACGATCCCGCGTCCGTCGCGAGCACGATCGAGCACCTCGACAGCTCGGGCGTACCGCTCCCCGGTGCGACGGCAAGGCCGATCATCTTCGCCGGCGAGAAGGCCCGCTACCGGGCGGCAGGCGGCGAGAGCCCGTCAGAGTGGAGTCTCCGCTCCGTCACCGGGATGCTGCGCAACCGACTCGATGAGGCGCGCTTCGGCGAGGTCGTCCTCTCGGGTGGCGACACGCTGCCACGGCTCGACGCCGTCGTCGCACAGCTCGGGGCTTCAGGATACCGGCACATCGTCGTCGCACAACTCTCCGTCGCGGACTCCGTGAGGACCGACCGAGCGCGCCGGGGCGTGGACGACCTGCGACCGGAAGCGAACGGCCTCGACGTGCCGTACACCCCGCCCCTCTGGGCATCGTCGGCGATCGCGTCCATGCTCGTCGATCGTATCTCCGCGGCCGCCGGATCGACACCGCTCGCCCAGTGCGGCGTGGCCCTCGTGGGCCACGGACAGCCGCCAGAGTGGCAGCGGGACCATCCCTCCGCCAACGAACACGAGACCTACTTCCACCAGCGCATCAAGATGGGACTCTTGGAGCTCGGCCTCGTCGACCAGAACGTGCGTCTTGCCTGGCTGGACTGGCAGGAACCGGATGCAGTCGAGGCGCTGCGCCACCTGGCCGCCTTCGACTGCACGAGGATCGTGGTAGTCCCCGCATCGATGCCCCTGGACAGCACGTCCACCCTGGTGGACATGAGGCAGGCGGTCCGTCAGGCGCGTCTCGCCGACGAGGTCGAGATCGTGCAGCTCCCCGCATGGGGAGATCACCAGCTCGTCGCAGACGTGCTCGCCGCCGGGGTGATCGAGATCGCGCCCGAGCCCACGGCTTCGGGTGCGATCGAAGGATCCTGACGCAGAAGCACCCGGCGGGTGGACGTCTGAACTCGACGCCCGGGCGTCAGACCTTGCAGCGATCCCAGTTGAGTGACTGCTGACGGCGGATCTGCGGATAGCGGAGCATGTAGCGCAACGCGAGCGAGACCCCGCTCTTCGAGGCCTCTGCGCGGGTCTCGAGCCGATCGATGCTCCGGCGCAGGTCGTCAGCGGTCGAGCCTCGGAACAGCGTATGCCCCCGTGCCGATCGCCCGCAGCAGGTGCGCGTCGGACCCTCCCATGGAGGCGAATCCCTGGCCGCCGGCGAACGTCTTCGCCGCGAGCCGCTTGGCGTAGACGAGGTACGGCGACGAGTTGTAGACCTCGAGCGCATTGAACGCGAGGTCCCCCAAGACCGAGCCGACCGCCTTCAGCCCGAAGGGCCCGAATGCCCGATTCGCGAACGGGTGGGGGATCACGGCGACCCCGCCCTGCTCGTTGATGCGCCGGATCGTCTCCGCGCCGCTCAGGCCAGGCTCGATGGGCTCCGAGACGAAGAGGCCCGTGATGTGTCCCTGCGCGGACGAGATCTCGACACCGACGACGACCTCGAAGTCGTACATCTCCTCGAGCGACTTGGCGAAGAGCGCACCCTCGAGCGTGTTGTGGTCGGTGATCGCGATGACGCGCAGGTCCGTGCGTTCCTGCACGTAGTCCATGATCTCAGGGACGGTGCCGAGTCCGTCGCTGTGATTCGAGTGGATATGCAGATCGGCCTTGCTCCACGTACCGCTCACGTATCGACCTCCAGGGGTAGGAGGACCGGCTTGAGAACGCCCGAGTCTAGCACGCTGCGCACGGCCCACAGCCGCCGGGCCCTAGCCCTCCTGTCGGCGAGACGGGTACAGGCACGCATTCTTCTCGATGCTTATGTATCGGCCGATCGTCTCGCGCACCGAAGTGGGTACTGCCTCGTCCTCGAGGATCCGCTCGAGACCACGCCGGTCGAGCACGGACGTCCGTCCCCAGAGGCCGGCGTCCATGAGCGCGCGTTCGAGCTCCTCCCGTTCGGGATCGTCCCTGGGCGGGATCCGGAGCGCGCGGCGCTCGGAGAGCCTGATCCGGTGCGTCGTGCCTGCGAGAGCGGTCCTCTCCGTCTCTTCCATCCTCCGGATGAGCTCCTTCCTCAGTAGCTCCTTCTCAGCCTCCAGCTCCTTCGCTCTCGCGCCGACGTCCATGTACCTGTCCACGAGTCGCACGTCCGGCTCCCCGCGCAGCTCCTCCGGCTCGAGCTCTTCCACGCATGCCTCGTGCGCCCACGCCGGACACAGCGCGCGGAAGTCACACCAGGAGCAGAGCGCCGACGTAGCCGCCGGGAACTCGGTCGCCTCCTCGATCCGCGCGATGTCGGCGAGCACCTCCTGCCTCAGACCCTCCAGCTCCTCCGCCGTGCGCTGGGAGCGGACCTCCTGGTCGTGGCGGAGGTAGTGCCAGACGAGCTCCACCTCGCGTGCGTCCGGATACATCTCGGTCACCGCGATCTGGTAGAGGGCGAGCTGACGGTCCCGGTCGACGTCGCGCTGCGTGGGGAGCCGCTTCGACGTCTTGTAGTCGTGGATCTCCCAGCGCCCGTCCTCCACCTTGACGAGTCGGTCCACGTATCCCATCAGTGGATGCTCTCCGGTATCGTCGAGATCGGTCTCCACCCGGACCTCTGTGCCCACCGTCACGCTGTCGTCGAACGGCGCGTGCCGCTCGTGGAAGCGCTGGAGCGCGAGCTCCCCGACCGCACGATAGTCCTCGACGGTCTCGTCCTCGCGGACGATCCGCACGACATCGCACCACTCGGCGTCCCACAGGCTCTCGTACTTCTCCAGCAGTCGCTCGATGGTCGGGACGTCGCACATGGAGACCCGTCCGTAGAGCCATTCGAGCGCCTCGTGGACGCGTGAAGCCCATGAAGGCCTCGATGCCGGTTCCCTCCGGCCTGAGGCCCTGCACGTAGGAGAACTCGTACTTCTTGGGGCAGGTGCGGAACGATTCGATCCGTGAATGCGAGTATCGCGTCATCAGTCAGTCACCTCGGCAGCAAGTCTACGCCTCACCCCTGACACCAGCCCTACCAGCCCACGACCTCTTCACCCGTGCTCCACGAGCGGAGGCGCTCCACGCCGAGTTCGAGCCGTTCCATGGACGTGGCGTAGCTGAATCGGAGGAAGCCCTCACCTCCGGGACCGAAGTCCACACCGGGCGCGACCGCGACACCCGCCTCGTCGAGGAGCCGGTAGCTGAGCTCCAGCGAGTCCTCGCCCCACGCCTCCGCACGTGCGAACGCGTAGAAGGCGCCAGTGGGCTCCGAGTCGATCGCGAGGCCCAGCTCGCGCAGCGCGGGGACGAGATAGTCGCACCGCCTGTGATACTCCTCGCACATGGCGGCGACGGCCTCGCCGGCCTGCATGAGCGCCGCGACACCGGCGACCTGGACGAAGTGGTTCGCGCACAGGAAGAAGTTCTGCTGGATCCGCTCCGCCGGACGCACGAACTCGCGCGGCGCGATCAGGTATCCGAGCCGCCACCCGGTCATCGCGTACGCCTTCGAGAAGCCGTTGAGGACGAAGGCACGGTCGGTGGACTCGAGGATGGAGCGCGCATCGCCGCCGAAGTCGAGCCCGTGGTAGATCTCGTCGCTCGCGATCCAGATACCCGCCTCCTCGGCGATCCTCCCCAGCTCCCGGAGATCGTCCGCGGCAAGCATCGTCCCCGTGGGGTTCGAGGGCGAGTTGATGATGATCGCCCTGGTCCGCGGCGTGACGGCCGCGCGCACCTCGTCGGCACGGAACCGGAACCCTTCCTCCGCTCGCACGGGCACGGGTACGGGCGTGCCGCCGAGGAAGCCTACGTAGTTCGGGTAGGCGGGGTAGCAGGGGTCGGAGACGATCACCTCGTCGCCGGGATCCAGCAGCGCACCGAAGAGCAGGAGCATCGCGGGCGACGTGCCCTGCGTGACGACGACGTCGGCCGGGTCGAGCGAGACTCCGTACCGGTCGTCGTAGTGCGCCGCGACGGCCTCGCGCAGGTCGGGAAGACCGAGCGACTGCGTGTACCCGGTGTCTCCCGCCTCCAGGGCTGCCTCGGCAGCCTCCTTCACCACCCGAGGAGTCGAGAAGTCCGGGTCGCCGATCTCGAGCCTGACGACGTCGCGCCCGGCGTCGATCAGCTCCTTGGCGCGCGCGACGCC
>JAUVQN010000072.1 GCA_030598125.1 Coriobacteriia bacterium
CGTCAACCCGCACGACATCATGTACTGTGTTCCCGGCCAGGACAGGGATTCGAGACGGCTGGATCTGGAGTGTCTCGTCGGGCGTCGTCTGCGGATCTGACGGTAGACATACGGTACAACGGCACCGAGGTCCATGGGCCTGACCATACGTTTGCCTCAGCCTCTTAATCCCAAGGTCGGGGGTTCGATTCCCTCACGACCCACCATCGCCACAGTAGAGGCCGGGGCCTGGTGCCCCGGCCTTTTTGGTATATTCAGAAGCCGGTCTCATCCGCGACGTGCGGGCGTGGCGGAACTGGCAGACGCGCCAGGTTTAGGACCTGGTGAGGCGACTCGTGGAGGTTCGAATCCTCTCGCCCGCACCAAACGCGCCGACGCGCGACCGAGCGATGCACACGTGGACGACGATGTGAGTGGAGGACTCTTGGAGATTGCCGTCGAGCGGCTCGATTCGAGCAACGTGAAGATCACCGTGACGGTCCCCGCCGATGTGGTGGACAAGACCGTCGCGAAGACCTACAAGCGGATCGCGAACGAGGTCAAGATCCCGGGCTTCCGCAAGGGTCACGCGCCGCCCCGCGTCGTGGACAACCTCGTCGGCCGCGAGCGCGTGATGGTCGAGGTGCAGGAGGTGCTCGTCAACGAGTCCTACGCCCCGGCACTCGACGCGGAGGAACTCCGCCCGATCGACGAGCCCGACATGGGCGAACTCGATCTTCCTGAGGATGGGGAGTCCTACACGTACGTCGCCGAGGTCGCAGTGCGGCCGGATCTGGAGCTCTCCGTCTACGAAGGCCTCGAGGTCACCGTCCCGCCGTCGGTCGTGACGGAAGAGGATGTGGACGAGGAAGTGGGCCGCCTCCGCGACCGGCTCGCCACGCTCGAGGAGGTCGACCGCAGCATCGAGGCGGGCGACTTCGGCGTCCTGAGTTTCGAAGGACGCGTCGACGGCGAGGAGTTCGAGGGCGGTACCGTCGAGGACTACCTCTACGAGTTCGGCAACGGCAGGATGCCCGACGAGTTCGAGGAGCAGCTGCTGGGGGCCCATGCGGACGAGGAGCGCAAGGTCGTGTTCGTCATACGTGAGGGGACGGCCAACCACGAATACGTCGGCAAGGAAGCGACGTTCGACGTGAAGGTGTCCGAGGTCAAACGAAAGGTCCTTCCCGAGGTGGACGACGAGTTCGCGCTCTCCGCGGGCGGGTACGACTCCGTCGACGACATGCGGGCGCAGCTTCGCGAGCAGTCCGAGCAGCGCAAGTCCGGCGAGCACATGCGCCGGGTCGAGGTCGAGGCGCGCCGCGCGCTCCTCGCCAACCTCGAGGAGGACGTGCCGGAGGCCATGGTCTCCCGGCGGACGGGCGAGATGGTCCGCGACTTCTTCAACCGTCTCGAGTCCCAGGGCATGACTCCGGAGCAGTACTCGCGGCAGACCGGCGACGACCTCGAGGCGCTCACCAAGGAGATCGAGGTGATGGCGCGCGAGAGCGTGGCCACTGACCTGGCACTCGAGTCGCTCTTCAGAGCTCAGGGGTACGAGCTCACCGACGAGGACGTCGACGGGGAGATGCAGGAGATGATGGGCGCCGAAGGCGACGTCGAGCAGATGAGGAAGCAGTTCGAAGAGGCCGGCCTGCTCGATGTCGTGCGGGAGCAGGCGATGCACCGCAAAGCCACGATGTGGCTGCTCGAGAACGTCACCGTGGTCGAGCGCGAGGAGACCGAGGACGAAGAGACGGCGGATCCCGGCGATCCCGCCGGCGCGGACGCCGAGGCGTCCGGAGAGGAGTAGGCATGGCTACCGACCCCACCGGCCTCGTCCCGATCGTCGTCGAGCAGACGCCCCGCGGCGAGCGCTCCTTCGACATCTTCTCCAGGCTCCTGAACGACCGCATCGTCTTCCTCGGCGAGGAGATCAACGAGCCCATAGCGAACCTCGTGATCGCGCAGCTACTGCACCTGGAGAGCGAGGATCCCGAAAAGGACATCAATCTCTACATCAACTCACCGGGCGGCATCGTCACGGCGGGATTCGCGGTCTACGACACGATGCAGTACATCCGGTCCGACGTGAACACCATCTGCATCGGCCAGTGCGCGTCGATGGCCGCGGTGTTGCTGGCGGCAGGCGAGCCGGGCAAGCGGTTCGCGCTGCCGAACAGCCGGATCCTCATCCACCAGCCGCTGGGCGGCGTCCAGGGCCAGGTGACCGACATCGAGATCGGGGCAAAGGAGATGCTGAGGACCCGCAGGCAGCTCGACGAGATCCTCGCGAAGCACACGGGGCAGCCGGTCGAGACTATCCATGACGACACCGACCGTGACAACATAATGATGGCGGAAGAGGCCAAGGAGTACGGGCTCGTCGATCGCGTGATCGAGAGCAGCGGGGCGGCAGTCGATGGCGGAAGCGAGTCGGCGGAGCCCACCGGGACGTCCGGTGACTCTGAGGAGCCCGGCGAGGCGTAGCGACCACCGAGCGGGGGCGCGAGAGGTGTCCGATGGGATCTGACAAGGACGACCAAGAGCAACTGACCTGCTCCTTCTGCGGGAAGGGACAGCACCAGGTCCGCAGGCTGATCGCCGGACCCGGTGTCTACATCTGCGACGAGTGCGTCGAACTCTGCGACGACATCTGCGAGGACGAGGGCGAGAAGGCGGCACCGTTCGCGCTCGACTCCCTTCCCACGCCTGAGGAGATACACAAGCTCCTGGGCGAGTACGTGGTCGGGCAGGAGCGCGCCAAGAAGATACTCTCCGTCGCTGTCTACAACCACTACAAGCGTGTCCAGCACGCGCCCACGTCCGCGGACATCGACGTCGAGCTCGCGAAGTCCAACATCCTCCTGCTGGGGCCGACCGGCTGCGGCAAGACGCTGCTGGCCCAGACGCTCGCGCGCATCCTGAAGGTCCCCTTCGCGATAGCCGACGCCACGGCGCTCACCGAGGCGGGCTACGTGGGCGAGGACGTGGAGAACATCCTCTTGAAACTCATCACCGCCGCGGACTTCGACATCGAGCAGGCCGAGGTCGGGATCGTCTACATCGACGAGATCGACAAGGTGGCGCGCAAGGCGGAGAACCTCTCCATCACGCGTGACGTCTCGGGCGAGGGCGTGCAGCAGGCGCTGCTCAAGATCCTGGAGGGCACGGTCGCCTCCGTGCCGCCGCAGGGCGGCCGCAAGCACCCGCAGCAGGAGCTGCTCAAGATCGACACCACGAACGTGCTCTTCATCCTCGGCGGCGCCTTCTGCGATCTCGAGACCATCGTCGCCGACCGCGTCGGGAAGAAGGGCGTGGGCTTCGGCGCCGAGCTCGCCGATTCTGGGCGCGCGTCGAAGCGCTCGCTGCTCGAGCAGGTGCTTCCCGAGGACCTCAATCGCTTCGGTCTCATCCCCGAGTTCGTCGGACGCGTCCCCGTCGTGGGTCACGTGATCGATCTCACCGAAGAGGACCTCGTCCGCATCCTCACCGAGCCGAAGAACGCGCTCGTCCGCCAGTACAGACGTATGTTCGAGCTGGAGGGTGTCGCGCTCGACTTCACCGATGACGCGCTGAAGGCGATCGCCTTCCAGGCCATCGACCACGGCACCGGGGCGAGAGGCCTACGCTCCATCATGGAGTCGATGCTGCTCGAGACGATGTACGAGCTCCCGAGCAGGTCCGACGTGCTCGAGATCGTGGTCATGGCCGAGACCGTGGAGCGCGCCGAGCCGCCGCTCATGGTCACGAAGGGCTCCGAGGACGCCGAGGCGAGCTGATCCGCCCTCGCCCCGGTCCGCGCCGCCGAGTCACCTCGCAGACAACGCGAAGAGCGCGGCCCTACGTGAAGGCTGCGCCCTTCGTCTCGTGGCTGAGTCGCCTCAGCGGATCCAGTGCGTCTAGCTCGCCTGCGATACGGCGATCACGTCCTGTGCGCGATCCACCTGGTTGGGGAAGAGGTCTGACGGCACCGACTCGCGGCCGAGCGCCGTGAAGACCTGGTAGCGCGCGCACGAGAAACAATCATCACGGCAATAGCGGTCCCTGAAGATGTGCGCCATGCTCGGCATGTTCTCCATCTTGTCGTTGAAGAACGGACACCCGGCCAAGCACTCACAGTCTGTCATCGTTCTCAGCCCCTCTCCCTTCTCCGCCCCCGGGATCGTGCTCGCTCTGGTCACTGTATGTATCGAGCAGGCGGGAGCTTGCCTTGAGAGCGATTTCACGAACCTGCCGACGAGCGTGTGCTCGGGGTGGATGAACGGTGTCTGGGAAATACGCCTGGGGGCACTATCCGCACGTGGCGGTGCCTCCCCGGCACCCCCACGGCTGCTTCGGCGACTCGAACCGTCGTGACCTGCGTCACACGCCGGGCCGGGCTCCCGCGCTCCTGTTGTGGCGGACAGGGGCCTGCCATAGAATCGGGAACGTCACGCACACGACCTGGGAGGACGGGTACGGGCATGCAGGAGATGCCGAAGGCGTACGATCCCGGGGCCGTGGAGGGTCCGATCCTCGAGTCCTGGCTCGCCGGCGGCTGGTTCGGCCAGGCCATCGTGAAAGGGGAGAAGCCGTTCACGATCGTCATCCCGCCTCCGAACGTGACCGGCTCGCTCCACATGGGCCATGCGCTCAACAACACGATCCAGGACGTGCTCATCCGGCAGATGCGGATGACCGGACGGCCTACCCGCTGGGTGCTCGGTACGGACCACGCGGGCATCGCGACGCAGAACAAGGTCGAGCAGAAGCTCGCGGCGGAGGGCCTGTCCCGCCACGACGTCGGCCGGGAGCGCTTCGTGGAGTTGTGCTGGGAGTGGCGCGACGAGCACGGCTCGCAGATCGTCAACCAGCTCGAGCTCATGGGCTGCTCGTGCGACTACGACGACGAGCACTTCACCATGGACCCGGCGTACCAGCGTGCCGTCCGCAAGGTCTTCGTCCGCTGGTTCGAAGAGGGCCTCATCTACCGGGGACACAGGATCATCAACTGGTGCCCGCGGTGCGCGACGGCGCTCTCCGACATCGAGGTCGAGCACGAGGACCTCGATGGGCACCTCTGGCACATCCGCTATCCCCTGAAGCAGTCGGTGGACGGCCTCGAGCACCTGGTGGTCGCGACGACGAGACCGGAGACGATGCTCGGTGACACTGCGGTGGCGGTGCATCCCGAGGACGAGCGCTACGCGCAGGTCGTGGGCGCGACCGTGGTGCTCCCGCTGCTCGGACGGGAGATCCCCGTCGTGGCGGACGAGTTCGTCGACCGCGAGTTCGGCACTGGCGCGCTGAAGGTGACGCCGGCGCACGACCCGAACGACTTCGAGATCGGCGAGCGGCAGGGACTCCCATCGGTGAACGTGTTCGACGCGGACGCGACGGTGAGCGCGGAGGGCGGCCCCTACGAGGGGCTCGATCGCTACGAGGCGCGCACGCGGGTGGTGGCCGACCTGGAGACGCAGGACCTGCTCGTGCGCGTGGACGATCATCCGCACTCCGTGGGGCACTGCTACCGCTGCCACACGACCATCGAGCCGTGGCTCTCCGAGCAGTGGTTCGTGGATATGAAGCCGCTGGCCGAGCCAGCCATCGATTGCGTACGGGACGACCGCGTCGTCTTCCACCCCAAGCGCTGGGAGAACGTCTACTTCCACTGGATGGAGTCGATCCGTGACTGGTGCGTCTCGAGGCAGCTCTGGTGGGGGCACCAGATCCCCGTCTTCTACTGCGAGGCGTGCGACCAGATGGTCGTCTCGGAAGTGGACGTCGAGGAGTGCCCTCATTGCGGCGGGGGAGTGCGTCAGGACGAGGATGTGCTGGACACGTGGTTCTCTTCCGCACTCTGGCCGTTCGCGACGCTCGGCTGGCCGGACGAGACGCCCGAGCTGGCGTACTTCTACCCCACGAGCGTGCTGTCGACGGCGCGGGACATCCTGTTCCTGTGGGTAGCGCGCATGATCATGTGCGGCCTGCACTTCGCGGGTGACATCCCGTACGAGGACGTCATCATCCACCCCACCGTGTTCAACGCCGAGGGCAAGAGGATGTCGAAGTCGCTCGGCACCGGTGTGGACCCGCTCGACCTCATCGACCACTACGGGGCGGACGCCATGCGCTTCGGGCTGATGCTCCAGACGACCGGGACGCAGGACATCAGGTTCGCGGAGGAGAAGCTGGCCTCTTCGCGCAACTTCGCCAACAAGATGTGGAACGCGAGCCGGTTCGTGCTCATGAACGTGGACGACGAGTACGTCCCGGGACCGCCCGAGGTGCGGACCGTCGCCGACGCCTGGATCCTCTCGCGGCTCTCGGAGCTCTCGGCGGTCGTGGACGAGGGGCTCGCCACGTATCAGTTCGGCGAGGTCTCCCGTGCGCTCTACGAGTTCTTCTGGAGCGAGTTCTGCGACTGGTATCTCGAGCTAGCCAAGGGAAGGCTGGCCGAGGGTGGCGACGCACGTCTGGCGGTCCAGAGGAACCTGGTCTTCGTGCTCGATCGCGCGCTCAGGCTGCTCCACCCGATGATGCCGTTCATCACGGAGGACATCTGGCGCAGGCTCCCTCTGCCCGAAGCGGACCGCGCCGAGTCGCTCATGATCGCCGATTGGCCCACCCGGCTCGAGAAGTGGCGCGACGAGGGCGCGGAGACGTCCATGCAGATCCTGCGGGAGGTCATCACGTCCGTGCGGTCGGTGCGTGCGCGCTTCGAGGTGCCTCGTAAGGCGCCGGTCGCGCTCGTGGTGAAGGCGGGCGGCTCCGACGCGATGCTGCTCGAAGCGGAACGGAGCTACCTCGAGGAGCTCGCCGGCGTCGAAGAACTGGCCGTGGATCCTGGCGCCGTGAAGCCGGCGCACGCGGCAGTGGACGTCATCAAGGGCATGGAGCTCTTCATCCCGCTCGAAGGCCTCGTGGACATCGAGGCGGAGTGCGCTCGAGTGGGCAAGGAGCTGGCGAAGATCGAGGCCGATCTCGCACGCGTGGCCGGCAAGCTCGCGAACGAGGGGTTCGTCTCGAAGGCGGCACCTGAGATCGTCGAGAAGGAGCGGGCCAAGCAGGAGGATCTGTCGGAGACTGCCGGGAAGCTCCGCGAGCAGCTCGCCGAGCTCGAGGGCTGAGCGGATACCGAGACCAGGAGGGCACATGGCGGGCGACGACGGGGGCGGCACCGCTCCGGCGGAGAAGCGCACCGGCCTAGCGCTGTGGTCTCCGCTCATCGCGGTCAGTCTCGCCATGTTCATCATCGTCGTCGACTCGACGATGATGAACGTCGCCGTCCCCACGATTGCGAAAGACCTCTCCACGACGGTGAGTGGAGTGCAGGCGGCGATCGCCGTCTACTCGCTCGTGATGGCGTCGCTCATGATCACCGGC
>JAUVQN010000105.1 GCA_030598125.1 Coriobacteriia bacterium
ACATCTCGTTCTACCGCGACGACGTGGCCACACGCCTCTCGCCGGAAGTGCATCGCACCGACATCCCGTTCGACGTGGACGGCCACGACATCGTGCTGTGCGACGATGTCCTCTATACGGGGCGCACGATCCGGGCGGGCATGGACGCCATCATGGACTACGGACGTCCACGCTCCATCCAGCTCGCCGTGCTCGTCGACCGTGGTCATCGTGAGCTGCCCATCAGAGCGGACTACGTCGGCAAGAACGTGCCCACCTCGGGCAAGGAGCGCGTCAGGGCCCGCTTCATCGAGGACGACGAGGTCGAGGACGCGGTCGAGATCCTCGAAGTGGCGGGTGAAGAGTCGTGAGTGGTCTCTCTTGCGAGCACATCATCTCGGTCTCCGACATGTCCACGGAGGACATAGGGATGGTCCTCGACACGGCCGAGTCCTTCAAAGAGGTGAACGAGCGCACCATCAAGAAGCTCCCGACGCTCAGAGGCCGGACGATCATCAACCTCTTCCTGGAACCCTCCACGCGCACGCGCACGTCCTTCGAGATCGCGGCGAAGCGTCTGTCGGCGGACGCCGTGAACATGACGGGATCCGCATCCGCCACCGTGAAGGGCGAGTCGCTGCGCGATACCGCCAAGACGCTCTCGGCGATGTCGTGCGACCTGATCGTCGTGCGGCATCGCTGCGCGGGGGCCGCGGACTACCTCGCCGAGTGCATGGACGCGCACGTCATCAACGGGGGCGACGGGATGCACGAGCACCCGACGCAGGCGCTGCTGGACCTCTTCACGATGCGACGCGCGCTCGGGCGCCTCGAAGGACTGACCGTCGGCATCGTCGGTGATATCGCGCACTCGCGCGTGGCCGGCTCGCTCGTGCGCGCACTCCGCCTCGTGGGCGCGCGGCCGGTCGTCATCGCACCGCCGACGCTGCTCCCCGCCCGGCCCGACGTGCTCGGCGCCGAGGTCTCCTACACGCTCGATGACGTCCTGCCCGATCTCGACGTCGCCTACATGCTTCGCGTCCAGATGGAGCGCGCTGAAGGGATGCCGTTCCCGTCGCTCCGTGAGTACGCGCGCTTCTACGGGATGAACGGGGCTCGACTCGCCTCGGCGCGGCCCGAGATGGTGGTCATGCATCCGGGACCGATGAATCGCGGCGTGGAGATCTCCGCCGACGTTGCCGACTCGGACCGCTCGATCATACTCGACCAGGTGAACGCAGGTGTCGCGGTGCGCATGGCCGCGATGTACCTCTTGCTCGGGGGTGTCGACAGTGACGCTGCTGCTTAGGGGCGGTCGCCTCGTCGACCCTCAGATCGGGCGCGACGGGGTGGCGGACGTGCTCATCAAGGACGGGCGCGTGGCCGAGGTGGGCGAGGGCCTCACGGCTCCCTCTCGCGCGGAGTCCATGGATTGCTCCGGGATGGTGGTCGTGCCGGGGCTCGTGGACGTGCACGTACATCTGCGCGAGCCGGGACGCGAAGACGAGGAGACGGTCGTCACGGGCACGCGTGCCGCGGCGCACGGCGGGTTCACGGCGGTGGCCGCGATGCCCAACACGGAACCCGTCTGCGACACGGGCTCGAAGGTGCGATTCGTCCGCGAGCGGGCCGAAGACGAGGGGATCGTCCGCGTGCACGTCGTCGGGTCGTGCACCGCCGGTCAAGCGGGTGAGGCGCTCGCCGAGATCGGCGACATGATCGCCGAAGGAGCCGTCGCGTTCAGCGACGACGGCCGGGATGTCCAGGACGCCGGCATGATGCGTCTGGTGATGGACTACGCGCGTGCGTTCGAGACGACGGTCATCGCGCACTGCGAGGAGGAGTCGCTCGTCGGGAACGGTGTCGTCAACGAAGGCGAGGTCTCCACTCGTATGGGTCTGCCCGGATGGCCGGCCGCCGGCGAGGACATCATGGTCGAGCGCAACATACGGCTGGCGGAGCTCACGGGATGCAGGACCCACCTGGCGCATGTCTCCACTGCCGGGTCGGTCGCACTCGTCCGCGGGGCGAAGGCGCGTGGCCTCCCCGTCACCGCCGAAGTCACGCCGCATCATCTGTTCCTGACCGAGGACGACGTCGCCGTCTACGACACGAACCTGAAGATGAACCCGCCGCTGAGGACGGCCGAGGACGCCGCCGCGCTCCTGGAAGGTCTGCTCGACGGCACGATCGACTGCGTCGCCACGGACCACGCGCCACACGCCGCGCACGAGAAGGAACTCGAGTTCGAGGTGGCGCCGTTCGGCACGACGGGACTCGAGACAGCACTGCCGCTCGTCATCACGCGGCTGGTGTCGCCCGGTACGCTCGACTGGGCGGGAGTCGTGCGCGTGCTCGCCATGGCGCCGCGTGAATGCCTCCGTCTCGACCGGGTCGCATTGGAGGAGGGCTCTCCCGCCGACATCAGCGTGATCGACCCCGAGGCGGAGGTCGAGATCACGTGCGGCTACTTCGAATCCAGGTCGTCCAACTCGGCGTTCCTCGGTCAGACGCTCCACGGAGCCGCTCGGGAGATCGTCGTCTCGGGGAGACTGGCGCTGCGGGACGGGGAGGTGGTGGCGCGATGAGGGATCGCGCGGCCGCGCTTCTGGCGCTCGAGGATGGGACCGTGTTCGCGGGACGTGCATGTGGGGCCTCGGGCGAGGACGGCGGTGAGGTGGTCTTCAACACGTCGATGGTGGGGTACCAGGAGATCCTCACCGACCCCTCCTACGCCGGGCAGATCGTCACGATGACGACGCCGCACATCGGCAACTACGGTGTGAACGCCGCCGACATGGAGTCGCGCGGCAGCTTCGCGCGCGGTCTCGTCGTGCGGGAGATGACGCGCGAGCCGTCGAACTGGCGGGCAGAGGAGTCACTCCCGGCGTTCCTCGAGCGTCACGGCGTCGTCGCGATCGAGGGCGTCGACACGCGTCGGCTCACCAAGCACATACGCGAGGCGGGCGCGATGCGCGCCGTGATCTCCACGATCGATCTCGACGCGGGCTCTCTCGTCGCAAAGGCGCAGGGCAGCCCGTGTCTCGAGGGTCGAGACCTGGTCGCCGAGGTCGCCATCGAGCACCCGTTCCGCTGGGGCGAGGCGGACTCTTCCGGGAGGATCCCGGCGGACATCGGTTCGGTACCCGACGAGCCACGCTATCGGGTGGTCGCCTTCGATTCGGGTGTCAAGTACGGCATCCTGCGGAGGCTGTCCGAGGCGGACTGCGAGATCGTGCTCGTCGCGCCCACGACGTCGGCGGAGGATGTCATGGCGTACGAACCCGACGGCGTCTTCCTCGCGAACGGTCCCGGAGATCCCGCAGCCGTCGACTACCTCTATGGGACGCTGCGCGCCCTCGTAGGCGTGACGCCGCTCTTCGGCATCTGCCTCGGGCACCAGATGCTCTCGCTCGCCATCGGTGCGAAGACCTTCAAGCTCAAGTACGGGCATCGCGGCGGGAACCAGCCGGTCAAGAACCTGCTGAGCGGTCGGGTGGAGATCACGAGCCAGAACCACGGGTTCTGCGTGGACCTCTCGGACGTCGGACCTCTCGTTCCCGAGGACAGCGGCGGGCTCGAGCACGATCCGGGTGACCTCAGCCTGTGGGTCGAGGCCGACATCCCGCCGGTCGTCCTCTCCGGCCACTGTGGGCGCGTGCAGCTCACGCACGTGAACCTGAACGACATGACCGTGGAGGGGCTCCGGCTCCTCGACGCACCGGCGTTCTCGGTGCAGTACCATCCCGAGGCCGCGCCGGGACCGCACGATGCCAGGTACCTCTTCGGCGCGTTCACGAGGATGATGGACGGATGCGGCGACTATCTGTCGGCCGACTGAGGAGACGCCATGCTGCGCACCATCCTTCTCGCCACCAACTTCGAGCCTGAGTGTGAGCTCGTCTGCGAGTTCTCCCGCGGTCTCGTGGATCTCGGCGTCAAGCGCGCCGTGCTCGCTCACGTGGTGGACGCGTCAGGCATGGAAGCACCCGTCATCTCGAGGAAGGTCGACGACACCCGAGAGCGCCTACGCGAGGTGGCGCGGCCCCTCGAAGAAGCAGGCATCTTCGTGGAGCTGAGGATCCCGGCGGGTGACCCTTTCGACGAGCTGCTGGCGTTGAGCCACGAGACGCACATCGACTGCATGGTCATCGGGACGCATGGGAAGCGGATCATGCAGCAGCTCTTCGAGGGCTCGGTCTCGGAGCACCTATTGCAGGAGACGACCGTGCCGATGCTGCTAGTCAGATTCGAGCTGCTCGATGCCGCCGAAGCGGCACGCGAGCTGGCGGCCGGTTTCGGGCGCATGGTCGTGCTGGCGACCGACTTCTCCGCGAGCTCGAGGCGGGCCTTCGACATGGCTGTCGGGCTGCCCGCGGGAGCGCTCGAGCGGCTCCATCTCGTGCACGCGTACGAGCCTCCTCTTGCGGACGAGAAACGGCAGCGTGTCGAGCACGGTGCGCTGTTCCAGCTCGAGAATCTCGCCGAGATCGCGGAATCTCACGGGATTACGACGACCGTGGCGGTCGTGCCGGAAGATCCCAAGACGGCCGTCCTCGCTGAGGTCGAGCGGACCGGTGCGAGCGGGGTCATCGTCGGCTCGCGCGGCAGGGGCGTGTTCCAGGAGGCGATCCTCGGCAGCGTGTCCATGACGCTCGTGCGGAAGGCGCCCTGCCCCGTGCTGGTGGTCCCCTGATGCCGAAGCGTACCGACATCCGCCGCATACTCGTCATCGGGTCTGGGCCCATCGTCATCGGCCAGGGCTGCGAGTTCGACTACTCGGGAGCGCAGGCGTGCAAGGTGCTCCGCGACGACGGCTACGAGGTAGTGCTCGTGAACTCGAACCCGGCGACGATCATGACCGACCCCGAGTTCGCGGACCGCACCTACGTCGAGCCGATCACGACGCGGTTCATCGAGCGGATCATCG
>JAUVQN010000158.1 GCA_030598125.1 Coriobacteriia bacterium
TCCACGTGCACCACGACGGCGCCAAGAACATGCGCGCGTGGGAGGCCGCCGGTCACACGGAGATGCCCGTCGCGGTCGCGCTCGGCGGCGACCCGGCGACCATCTTCTCGGCGACCGCGCCCGTACCGCCCATCATCGACGAGTACCTCTTCAGCGGCATCCTTCGCGGGGAGTCCGTGGACGTCGTGAAGTGCGTGACGAACGATCTCAAGGTCCCGGCGCGCGCCGAGATCGTGCTCGAGGGGCACGTGGACATCGGCGAGATGCGCTGGGAGGGTCCCTTCGGCGACCATACGGGCTACTACTCGCTCGCGGACGACTACCCGGTCTTCCACGTCGACGCCATCACCATGCGGCGCGACGCGATCTACCCCACGACGATCGTCGGACGTCCTCCGATGGAGGACTGCTACATGGGCAAGGCCACCGAGCGGCTGTTCCTGCCCGCGATCAAGGCGATGATGCCCGAAGTGGTCGACTACGACCTGCCGCTCGAGGGCGTCTTCCACAACTGCGCGATCTTCGCCATCGAGAAGGAGTTCCCCGGGCAGGCGTATCGCGTGATGGATTTCGCCTGGTCGATGGGGCAGATGATGTTCACGAAGTTCGTCGTCGTGGTGGACGCCGACGTAGATCCGCACGACTACTCCGAAGTGGCCTGGCGCTGCTTCAACAACGTGGACCCGGCGCGCGACGTGATGGTGAGCAAGGGCCCGCTCGACGTGCTCGACCACTCGAGCCCGTACGAGCGCTTCGGGCACAAGATGGGGATCGACGCCACGAAGCCGCTGCCCGAGGAGGGCCACCCGCGCGAGTGGCCCGACGCGCTCGAGATGCCGCCGGAGGTGGAGGCGCGCGTCGATGCGCTCTGGTCGGAGCTCGGCCTTGACTGACGGCCCGCCTCCGGCGACCCGAGAGAAGGGCATCGTCGGGACGGCCAAGGTCTTCCTCGAGCTCGTCAAGTTCGAGCACTCGATCTTCGCGCTCCCGTACGCGTACATCGGCGCGCTCTACGGTGCGGCGTGGGTCGCCGGCGCGAACGACTGGGTGACCGCCGGGGGATGGCCGACGCTCGCGTCGATGTTCTGGATCACCGTCGTCATGGTCGGCGCGCGCGCCTTCGCGTTCGTCGTGAACCGCGCCGTGGACAAGGAGATCGACGCACGCAACCCGAGGACCGCGGGTCGTGCGGTGCCGGCAGGACTCGTGAAGGCGTGGGAGCTGTGGGTCTTCGCCGCGATCGTGTTCGCGGTCTTCATCTTCGCGGTGTGGCAGCTGCAGCCGATCACGCGCTGGCTCTGGCCGATCGTCATCGTCGCGTTCCTCGTCTACCCCTACACCAAGCGATTCACGTGGCTCTGCCACTACTGGCTCGGCCTCTGCCTGGGGCTCGCTCCCGTGGGCGCGTGGGTCGCGGTGACGGGGGAGGTCCTCGTGTGGCCGCCGTGGGTGCTCGGGCTCGCCGTCGCGCTCTGGACGGCCGGTTTCGACATCATCTACGCGACGCAGGACGTCGAGTGCGACCAGCGTGACGGCGTCCACAGCGTGCCCGCGGATCTCGGCGTCTCCGCCGGCCTCGTGCAGACGCGCGTGCTGCACGCGCTCACGGTGGCGCTTCTCGTCGCGTTCGGGTACGGCGTCGAGGCAGGCTGGCCCTGGTACGCGGGCGTCGCCATCGCCGCGGCGCTGCTCGCCTACGAGAACGCGATCGTGCGCGTCGACGACCTCTCGCGCGTGAACGCGGCGTTCTTCACCACCAACGGCGTCATCGCCATGGTGGTCTTCGCGGGCGCGCTCGTCGACCGCGTGCTAGCGTGAGGAGGCCATGAACGTCTACACCGTCATCGTCACGGGAGCCTCGGGCTCCGTCTACGGACTCAGGCTCGTGGAACGGCTGCTCCTGGCCGAGCACGCCGTCTCGCTGGTGACGACCGACACGGGCCGCGACGTCGTGGCGTACGAGCTCGACCTCCGCCTTCCCGAGGAGGATGCCGAAGCGGCCGTCCTGGATTCGCTGCAGCTTCCCCGCGAGTCTCGGCTGCGCGTGGTCTCGTCCGACGACATCTTCGACCCGCTCGCATCCGGCTCGCGGAAGGTGGACGCGACGATCGTGATCCCCGCCTCGATGGGCTTCTGCGGCTCACTCGCCTCCGGACTCGCCTCTGACCTGGCGGAACGCGCGGCGGACGTCGCACTCAAGGAGGGCCGTCCGCTCGTGATCGTGCCGCGCGA
>JAUVQN010000069.1 GCA_030598125.1 Coriobacteriia bacterium
CGAACGCCGACATCTTCATCGTGTCCTTCTCGCCGGGCCGTCGCTCCACGCCGGAGGACACATCGACCGCGTAGGGCAGCGCGATGCGCACCGCCTCTCCGACGTTCGTCGGGTCGAGACCTCCGGCGAGCACGAACGGGATGTCGTCGGGCACTTCGTGGCAGAGCGCCCAGTCGAAGCGCGCGCCGGTGCCGCCGGCGGTGCCCGACGAGTACGTGTCCAGGAGCACCGCGTCACACTTCCCGAGGAACGGTTCCACATCTGCGCCGCAGAACCTCGCGTCGACCCTCAGCGCCTTCACGACGCGGCAATCGTAGCCGGCACACTCGGCCGGAGCCTCGCGACCGTGGAGCTGCACGGTGTCGAGACCCACGCTGTGTATCGCGTCGGCGACGACGCCGGGTGCCTCATCCACGAACACGCCCACGCGCGAGACATACGGCGGCACCTCGGCGACGATCCGCCGCGCCCACGCCGGGTCGACCCGGCGTGGGCTCTCGGCGAACACGAGACCGATGGCGTCCGCTCCCGCCTCGACCGCCGCGAGGGCGCCCTCGGAGGAGGTGATGCCGCATATCTTGACGCGCGTGCGATGCATGTCGGTGCCTTCGGTCGGCTACTCCTCCTCGACTCGCGAACCGGCGGCGTAGTCGTAGTCGACCAGCTCGCCCTTGAGGTACGCGTCGTACGCCCCGAGATCAAAGTGACCGTGGCCGGAGAGGCCGAAGAGGATCGTGCGCTCCTCGCCCTTCTCCTTGGCGTCGAGGGCCTCGGTGATGGCGGCCTGGATCGCGTGCGCCGCCTCGGGAGCGGGCAGGATGCCCTCGTTCTGCGCGAAGAGGACGGCCCCTTCGAATACCTCGGTCTGGTGCAGCGCGACCGCGTCGATCTCCCCTTCCTTGACGAGGAGCGAGAGCATCGGTGCGTCACCGTGGTAGCGGAGTCCGCCCGCGTGGATGCCCGCCGGCACGAAGTCGTGCCCGAGGGTGTACATCACGACCTGGGGCGCCATCTTGGCCTCGTCGCCCCAGTCGTAGCGGTAGTCGCCCGCGGTCAGCGTCGGGCACGCCTTGGGCTCGACGGCGAGAAAGCGCGTGGAGAGGCCCTCCTCCTTCTTGCGGTGGTAGTACGGGAACGCGAGGCCGGAGAAGTTGGAGCCGCCGCCCACGCACCCGATGACCACGTCCGGTTCGGCCTCGGCCACACCCATCTGCGTGATGGCCTCCTGGCCGATGACCGTCTGGTGCAGACACACGAAGTTCAGGACAGAACCCAGCGAGTAGTGCGTGTCTTCGTTCTTGAGCGCGACCTCGACCGCCTCGGAGATGGCGATGCCGAGACTGCCCAGGCTGTCCGGGTTGTCCGCGAGGACGGCCTTGCCGGCGTCCGTCTCCATCGAGGGCGACGGCGTGACGCTCGCGCCGTACGTCTCCATGAGGATCCGCCGGTAGGGCTTCTGCTCGTAGGAGACCCTCACCATGTAGACCTTGCACTCGATGTCGAAGTGCTGGCACGCGATGGCGAGCGCGCTGCCCCACTGGCCGGCGCCGGTCTCGGTGGAGATCTTGTTCGTGCCTTCGACCTTGTTGTAGTAGGCCTGCGCGTACGCGGTGTTCGGCTTGTGCGAGCCGGCCGCGCTCACACCCTCGTACTTGAAGTAGATCTTGGCGGGCGTGTCGAGCGCCTTCTCGAGGTTCTTCGCGCGCACGAGCGGGCTGGGGCGGTACGTCTTGTAGATCTCCAGCACCTCGCCGGGGATGTCGATGTAGCGCTCCTGGCTCACCTCCTGCGCGATGAGACCCATCGGGAAGAGGGGCGCCAGATCCTCGGGGCCCATGGGCTCGCTCGTCACCGGATGCAACGGCGGGTCGAGCGGCTTGGGGAGATCCGGCGAAACGTTGTACCAGGCCGTCGGCATCTCCCGTTCGTCGAGCACGTACTTGGTCCTGTCGGGCATCGTCTTCCTCCCTAGCTCGCGGTCACTTCGGTCTCGTCCATGTCACTCTCGCGTGCGGTGCCTCTCGTCAGTCGCCTGCCCCTCGTCGCCCCTCTCTATCCGTTCCTTCCCTACCCTTCTCGAAGCGATACCCTCACGAGGGCGCCGCGCACTTCGCCGGCACGCCTGTGAGCCATCCCAACATCTCCGCCGGGTCCTCGGAGCGCATGAGCGCGGTGCCGACGAGCACGGCGCAAGCCCCGGCCTCCGCCGCCGCCTCGACCTGCGCGCGTTCCGCGACCCCGCTCTCGGCGACGACCGCGAAGCCGTCGGCTGCGGCGCGCGCGACCAGTCCGAGCGCCGCCTCCGGGTCCACCGAGAGGTTGCGCAGGTCACGGCAATTCACACCGATGAGTCGAGCGCCGCTCGCTGCGGCGATCTCGTACTCGGCGGCGTCGTGCACCTCCACGAGCGGCGTGAGCCCGAACTCCTCGGCTCCGCCGACGAACGCCCGTGTCCCCCCGCCGAGGATACTCACCATGAGGAGCACGCCGTCGGCCCCGGAGTTCCTCGCGAGGAAGAGCTGCGCGGGATCGATGACGAAGTCCTTGCAGAGGATGGGCAGCTCGGTCGCCGTCCGTGCGACGCTGATGTCGTCGAAGGAGCCGCCGAACTCGGCGGGCTCCGTGAGAACCGACACGGCGCTCGCGCCACCCGCTTCGTAGGCGCTGGCGCGTTCGGCCACGTCGGCGCCCGGCGCGATGGGACCGAGCGACGGCGAGGCCCTCTTCACCTCGGCGATCACCGACACGGTCGGCTCCGCCGTGAGTGCCGCGGCGAGGTCGATCGGCTCCGTCACCCTCGGACAGGGCTCGGGGATCGGCGCGTCGTAGCACTCGGCGACCCACGCGCGGCGCAGCGCGATCATCCGCTCGAGGAACGGAGCGGTGTCCGTGCGACCCATCTTGTCGGGTCCCTTCGGCGTCATCCTGGCCTCACGCACCCACCCCTGCTCGCTCCGCCTCTTCGGCGAGACGCCCGCTGACGGTGACGAGCGCCTCGAGCCGCGCGAGCGCGGAGCCCTCGTCGATCGAGCGCCGGGCCGCATCGACGCCGGTGGCGATGTCGTCGACGGCGTCCGCGGCGTAGAGCGCGCAGGCTGCGTTCATGAGCACGGTATCTCGAGGGGCGCCCTGCTCGCCTTCGAGCACCGCGCGCGCGATGGCCGCGTTCGTCTCGGGATCGCCGCCGCGGATCGCGTCTTCGGACACGCGCGCGACGCCGAACTCCTCGGGGATGAGCTCGTAGTCGTGGTGCTCGCCGTCACTGAACTCGGACACCCTCGTGGGACCGGAGGCCGACACCTCGTCGATGCCCGGATGCCCGTTCACGACCAGCACGCGCTCGGAGCCCAGCCGCGCCGCAACGTCCGCGATCGTCGGCACGAGGTCCCGGTCGTAGACGCCGAGGAGCTGCCGCGTCGCCCCCGCAGGGTTGGTGAGCGGACCGAGCAGGTTGAAGACGGTGCGGACCGCCATCTCCTTCCGCGTGGGGCCCGCGTGTCGCATGGACGGGTGCAGGGCCTGCGCGAAGAGGAAGCCGACCCCGACCTCGTCGATGCAGCGTGCCATCGCCTCGGGGTCCAGATCGCTCCGCACGCCGAGCGCTTCGAGCACGTCGGCGCTGCCGCAGGCGGACGAGACCGACCGGTTGCCGTGCTTGGCGATCGGCACTCCCGCCCCCGCGACCACGAACGCCGTCACCGTGGAGACGTTGAACGAGTCGGACGCGTCTCCGCCCGTGCCGCACGTGTCGAGGAGTCCTTCCGCCCGAGGACGCACGGGCGTGGAGTGCGCGCGCATCGCGCGGGCGAACCCCGTGATCTCCCCGACGGTCTCGCCCTTCATGCGCAATGCCGTGAGCAGCGACGCAATCTGCGACGGCGTGGCCTCGCCCTCCATGATCGTGCCCATCACGAGGACGGCCTCTTCTTCGGTCAGCGACCCGCCTTCGACCACGCGCCTGATGGCGCCCTGCACGTCCCCGGCGTCCGGGTGGCTGTCTCCCGATCCGGACAGAGCAGCGGTCGCATCGGCGTCGGCGGCGACACCCGTGCCGTTCGCGATCGCGAGGAAGTTCTCGAGCACGCGCTCGCCCTCCGGCGTCAGCACGCTCTCGGGATGGAACTGCACGCCGAAGACGGGTAGCTCGCGGTGCTCGAGCGCCATGATGACGCCGTCGTCCGTGCGCGCGGTCACGTCGAGCTCCGCGGGTAGCGAGTCCGGGACGACGGCGAGCGAGTGGTAGCGGGTCGCGGTGAAGGGCGACGGCACGCCTGCCAGGATCCCCTCGCCCTCGTGCGACACGTTCGCGGTCTTGCCGTGCACGGGAGTCTCTCCCCGAGCGACGCTCGCCCCGAACGCCTCCGCGATCGCCTGGTGACCGAGGCACACGCCGAGCACCGGGATGCCGGCGTCCGCGGCCGCGCGCACGACCTCGACCGACACGCCGGCCTTCTCCGGAGTGCCCGGTCCCGGTGACACGACGATGCCCTCCGGCGCCATCTCGATGGCGGCCTCGGGCGTGATCTCGTCGTTGCGCTCGACGACGACCTCGACGCCCTGCGCGGCGATCATCTGGACGAGGTTGTAGGTGAAGGAATCGGAGTTGTCGATGACGAGTATCATCGCGCGACCTCCATGCTCATGCCCGCGGCAAGCTCGAGGCTCCGGTGGAGCGCCCGCGCCTTGTGGAGGGTCTCTTCGTACTCCTTCTCGGGATCCGAGTCGGCCACGATCCCGGCTCCCGACTGGATACTCGCCACGCCACCGGTGATGACGAAGGTGCGGATCGTGATGCACATGTCCATCGCCCCGTCGTAGCCGACGTAGCCGACGGTCCCCGCGTACGGACCGCGCGCCACCGGCTCGAGCTCGCGGATGATCTCCATGGCGCGGATCTTCGGGGCGCCCGAGACCGTGCCCGCGGGGAAGGTCGCTCTGAGCGCGTCGAAGGAGTCCCGTTCCTCCTGCATCGTCCCGTTGACCGTCGAGACGATGTGCATCACGTGACTGTAGTCCTCGACCTCCATGAGCTGCGACACGCCGACAGTGCCCGCTTTACACACCCGCCCGAGATCGTTCCTCCCGAGGTCGACGAGCATGACGTGCTCGGCGCGCTCCTTCTCGTCCGCGAGGAGCTCCGCGCGCAGGCGCCCGTCCTCCGTGAGGTCCACGCCCCTCGGGCGCGTGCCCGCGAGGGGTCTCGTCATGACGTCGTCGCCGTCCACGCGCACGAGCGGCTCGGGCGAGGATCCGACCAGCGTGACCTCGCCCGTACGCACGTAGAACATGGACGGCGACGGGTTCACGGCCCTGAGCACGCGGTAGAGATCGAGCCCGTCGCCGTCGTAGGGTGCGGAGAAGCGCTGCGAGAGCACGACCTGGAAGACGTCGCCCGCGACGATGTGCTCCTTCGCACGTTCGACGGCCTCGATGAACCCCTTCCGGGTCATCCCCGACTCCATGGGGACGTCCGCGGCCGCTCCCACCGAACCGAGCGTGGCGTCGCGCGGACCCGACTCGAGACGTGCCGCGACCTCGTCGATCCTGGTCAGGGCCTCTTCGTACGATGCGGAAGGGTCCGAGCCCGGACGCGCCGGGACGATGATCTGGATGACCCGCCGCGCGTGGTCGAACGCGACCGTCACGTCGGTGAACATGAACCCGAGGTCCGGCAGCCCCTGCTCGTCCACGTCGTGGCGAGGCACACGCTCGAAGTCGGTGGCCGCCTCGTAGCCGACGAAGCCGACCGCACCGCCTACGAACCGCGGCAGCCCGGGGATGCGCGCGACGCTGCCCGCGTCGAGTCGATCCGCGACGACGTGCAGCGGATCGTCGGCGTGGACCGTCCGCGAGGAGCCGTCCGACGAGATCGAGACGGCGCCCTTCGTCGCGGAGACGACCTCGCCGCCGCCTACGCCGAGGAACGAGTAGCGGCCGAGCTGCTCTCCGCCGACCACGCTCTCCAGCAGGAAGGCGTGGTCGCGTCCCTCCGCGATGGCCATGAACGCGGAGATCGGCGTCGCGAGGTCGGCGTAGACCTCGCGCGCGACCGGGACGACGTCGTGGTCGTCGGCCAGCCTGACGAACTCCTCTTCGCTCGGCACCAGCATCTCGCTCGGACCTCCTCGGATCCCGGGAAAAAAAAGACCCCACGTCCTGTAAGGGACGAGAGGTTTCTCCCGCGGTACCACCCTCGTTGACCCGCCTGCTTCGGCGGGCCCACTCGTTCCTGTCGACACGGGAGAGGATCTCTCCTATGTCCGGCCCCTTCTATCGGTGGGGATCCGCCGGCACTAGTCGGCGCTTCGCGCCTTTGCACCGGAGTCTCGGGGGCCCATTCCCTCCAGCCGCTCGCGTCGGATTCCCACCGTCACCGACTCTCTCTAGCTCGCGGACCGGGGTACTACTCCCCGTCGTCGACCGTCGATATGGAGTTGCCGCGGACTCTAGCAGGGTTCCCAGAGCTCCGCAAGTCGCCTAGGCGGACTCCTCCAGCCTCGGGGCGCGCGGGATCGGGTCCACGATGCGCTCCTTGGGACGTTCACCGATGGCCGCCGCGCCGAGCACCTGCCGAAGCCGCTCGAGCCTCCGGTACTCGGGGTCTTCCTCGTCGTTGGAGCTGTAGTCGCCGGTCCACGCATAGAAGAACTGCGTGTACTGCCCCTGGCACTGCTTCACGTGGTTCGGCTCGTGGATGACCTTCTCGAGCGAGAGGAGCATGGCCCGAGGGTCCTTCAGGAGGAGCATCCCTCGCGCATCGGCGAACTCGGCCGACTCGAGGTGCGCCCTGCGCTGACCCGCGAGCAGGTAGTGTGCGAGAACGACGGCCACGAGGTACGGCGGGAAGAACATCAAGGGATCCCCGCCCATGGAGCCGGTCTGCGTGCCCTCCTCGATACGGCGCATGCCGTCCACGTAGGCGATGGTCCAGTGCCGCGTCGCGTGGGCAGGCTCCCTGTAGGGGACCACGTCGAAGTAGCGCTTCTTCCATATCCACAGCGGGTGCATGAGCACGGTCGAGACGGTGGCCCAGGTGGTGTCGCGCGCGTTCAAGCGCGTGAGCAGGTGCGCGTAGACCGCGCGCTCCTCCTCGAGGTCGAGCTTGGCCGCGAGCCCGCGCGTGACGGCGATGACGCCGTGCTGCGGGTCCCGCCCGAGCACCATCGCGTTGACCGCAGGCGAGTCGAGCATGTAGAGCGGTGGCGGATGCTCCATCCCCGCCGCGATCGCCATGTCGTAGAGCGCGCGCTTCGTCTCCCGCTGCTGACCTTGCTGCACGCGCTCCGCGCCCAGCCGGCGGAGGAGGACCTTCTCCGAGCGGGACAGCATGTAGAGCGTGTAGAGCGCGACCATCAGGGTGCCCACGAGCGTGACCGTGAGGAGGGCCTCCCACGAGACGAGGGAGTCGAGCAGCCCGAGGGCGCGGCCGTAGTCGGCCCGGTCGGACGCGGACGCCGGCACCAGCACCAGGGCGAGCAGCACGAGCGTGGCGTAGGGAAGCAGCACGA
>JAUVQN010000080.1 GCA_030598125.1 Coriobacteriia bacterium
CAAGGTGGATCTCCCTTCGGCGGAACCGGAGCGCGTGCGACGTGAGATCGAGGAGGCCGTCGCGATCCCCGCTGATGAGGCGATCCTGACGTCGGGCAAGACGGGAGAGGGCGTCGAGGAGGTACTGGAGGCGGTCGTGCACCGGGTGCCTCCTCCCGTAGGTGACCCCGAGGCTCCTTTGAAGGCGCTCATCTTCGACTCGTACTTCGACACCTATCGCGGAGTCGTCGCGTTCGTCCGGATCGTGGACGGTTCGGTGGGCAAGGGTGACGACGTCCTGCTGATGGCGACCGGTACGAAGACGGAGATCGAGGAGGTCGGCGTCCTCACGCCGTCTCCGGTGCCCGTCGAGCGGCTCGGGGTCGGTGAGGTCGGCTATCTCATCTGCGGTCTGAAGGACCCCGGTCTCGTCAAGGTGGGCGACACCGTCACGACCGTCCGGCGGGGCGCGGAGGAGCCGCTGCCCGGGTACCGCGAAGTGAAGCCCATGGTCTTCACCGGTCTCTTCCCGCTCGACGGTGACCAGTATCCTGAGCTCAGGGACGCGCTGGACAAGCTCCGGCTCAATGACCCGTCGCTGGTGTACGAGCCCGAGAACTCCCACGCTCTCGGGTTCGGCTTCCGCTGCGGTTTCCTGGGGCTGCTCCACACCGAGATCGTGAAGGAGCGCCTCGAGCGCGAGTTCGATCTCGAGCTTCTCGCCACCGCGCCCTCGGTCGAGTATCGCGTGAAGAAGACCGACGGCTCCGAGTTGAGCGTCCATGCACCCGCGGATCTCCCCGACATGGTCGAGATCGAGGAGATCACCGAGCCGTACCTGAAGGCCACGGTGCTCGTGCCGCCGGACTTCGTCGGCGCCATCATGGACCTCGCCGAAGGACGGAGGGCGGACTTCCTCGACATGCAGTACCTGTCGGAGAACACCGTGGACCTGCACTACGAGATCCCGCTCTCCGAGATCATCATGGACTTCTACGACCAACTGAAGTCGAGGACGCGTGGCTACGCTTCGCTCGACTACGAGCACATCGGCTATCGCCCTTCGGATCTCGTGAAACTCGACATCCTGCTCGCCGGGAAGCCCGTGGACGCGCTCTCCTTCATCGTGCACAAGGACAAGGCGTACGACCGAGGCAGGACCCTTACCGAGCGACTCCGGGAGATCATCCCGCGCCAGATGTTCGACGTGCCGATCCAGGCCGCGGTGGGCAGCCGCATCATCGCTCGCGAGACCGTGAGGGCGAAGCGCAAGGACGTCCTCGCCAAGTGCTATGGCGGCGACGTCTCGCGGAAGCGGAAGCTCCTGGAGAAGCAGAAGAAGGGGAAGAAGCGCATGAAGGCCGTGGGCACCGTCGAGGTACCCCAGGAGGCCTTCATGGCGATCCTCAAGGTCGATGAGTGAGGGACGGACGCCGGAGCGGGAACGCGACGAGGACGCGTCGGCGGAGCAGCGGATCGAGCACCTCTACGTCCACGTCCCGTTCTGCTGCTCGCGCTGTGCGTACTGTGATTTCCACACGCTGACGATCGACGACCGTGCGGCCGATCCCCGAGTGCAGCGGTTCTGCGAGCGCGCCGTCGAGGTCGTCGTCGAGCAGGCGGAACGAGGCGTCGTCGGTGATGTGGAGACCGTGTACTTCGGCGGCGGGACGCCCTCCGCGCTCGCCGGCGCGCTCGGGCCTCTGGTGGAGCGGATCGTGAGCGCGGTACGCGCGCGTCCCGGTGCGGAGATCACGGTCGAGGCGAACCCGGACACCTCGGACGTGGCGTCGTTCGAGGCGATGCGCCGAGGCGGTGTCACCCGGGTGAGCGTGGGCGCGCAGTCGTTCGACGATGAGGTCCTCGAGACGCTCGGAAGACGACACGACGCCGATGCGGCTCTCCGCGCGCTCGATGACGCTCGACGCGTCGGATTCGACGTGTCTGCCGACCTCATGTGCGGTGTCCCGGGCCAGACCATGGCGTCGTGGGAGCGCACGCTCGAGACCGCACTCGAGGAAGGCCTCGAGCATGTGTCCGTGTATCCCCTCGGTCTCGAGGAGGGCACGCCGCTCGCTCGGGCAGTCCGGGAGGGCCGCGCGCGAGGACCCGACGAGGATATCGCCGCGTCCATGCTCGAGCTCGCCGAGCACGTGCTCGAAGCGGCCGACCTTGCACGCTATGAGATCTCGAACTACGCCGTGCCGGGTCGCGAGTCACGCCACAACACCTCGTACTGGGTGGGCGCGCCATACGTGGGGGTCGGGCCGTCCGCAGCGAGTATGTGCGGACCGTCTGTGGCGGGCCGCACGGGGGCGGGACTCTCGTGCGAGTCAGGGACGGAACGCGTGCGATTCGTCGTGGGGGAGGGTCTGGAGGCCTTCGACGAGGGCGCGCTGGGCCGGCTTCGCGAGGTCGAGTGCATGACGGGGAGGGAAGCCGACGTCGAGGACGTGGTCCTTGGCCTTCGGCTTGCAGCCGGCGTGACGGCGCGGCGCGCGGACGCCGCCGGTGTGCTCGGGGCGCTCGAGGAGATGGAGGATCGGGGCCTCCTGGTCCGTTCGAGCGAAGGGTTCCGTCTGCATGGGCGCGGGTGGCTCCTCGCCAACGAGGTGTTCGGCGCCGTGTGGGCGCTTCGATGAGGGCGCGTTCTGCGCGCGTTGACGTCAGTCACCCTCGCCCCTACCATCGGTCTGGCACTCCGACAGAGAGAGTGCCAGCGAGTGGAGAGCGATGAACGAGAGACGAAAGAGGATCCTGGGAGCGCTCGTGCAGGAGTACGTGCGCAGCGCGCAGCCTGTCTCGTCACAGGTCCTGGTGGACCGGCACGATCTCGCGTGCTCACCGGCGACGGTCAGGAACGAGCTGTCCGCGCTCGAGGAGTCGGGCCATGTCTATCAGCCGCACGTCTCGGCCGGCCGGATGCCGACGGACCTCGGCTATCGCGTCTTCGTGGACGCGATGGCAGGCAGGTACGGCGACGATCTGACGGCTGACGAGGTGGAGGCTGTCCAGTTGCGCTACTCCGCCGTCGAGAGCGGACTGCAGGGACTCCTCTCCGAGACCGCCGAGCTCGTCGCGCGTCTGACGAGCCACGTTGCGGTCGTCGTCTCGCCCAGTGTGCGCAGGCATCGCGTCCGCCGGATCGACCTCGTGACGATCGGTGAGGAGCACGTGCTCGCGGTGGTCATCACCGATCGGGGCGAGGTGCTCAAGCGGCATGTCAGGATCGCCGGCGGCGTCTCAGACGTCGATGTGGAGGCCGCGGAGGAGGAGCTGAGGGCGTCCGTCGTCGGCAAGACGGCGGAAGACGCCCGTCGAGCCTCCGCTGTGGGCGGTATCGACGTGCGCCAGGGTATCTCGCGGACCGTGCTGACCGAGCTCATCGGCTCTCTCGACGATCTGGAACAGGGTCCCCTCTATCACGTCGGTACGCAGGCCCTGCTCGAGGAGCCTGAGTTCGAGGATCCCGTCATGGTCCGGTCTCTGGTCGGTCTGCTCGAGGATGGCCTCGTCCTCGCCGGTGTGCTGTCCGACGCACTCCGGCGTCACGAGGTGCTCGTGCGCATCGGCGCCGAGAACCGTGAAGACGCGCTCGACCACATGAGCGTGGTGGCGTCCACGTACGACGCCGCGGGCGCGGAGGGCGTCGTGGGTCTGCTTGGCCCGACGCGCATGGACTATGCACGCGCCATCACCACGGTGCGACTGGTCGCGGACGAGCTGTCGGGCTCGCTCGCCTCGACCGACTGACGCCGGGACGGAAGGGGACCGAGTGTCGTCCGGCATCAAGGACTACTACCAGCTGCTCGACGTAGAGAAGGGCTGTTCCGAAGAGGATATCCGGCGCGCGTTCCGCGGCAAGGCGCGGGAGTGCCATCCGGACGTGTGCCCGGACGGCGACGGCGAGGAGCGCTTCAAGCAGATCAACGAGGCCTACGAGGTGCTCTCGGACCCGCGCAAGCGGGAGGTCTACGATCGCTTCGGCACGACGGATCCGCGCGTCGGCAGGTCCGGCGGCTTCGGGGACGTGCCCTTCGAGGACATCTTCGGCATGGGAATGGAGGATGTCTTCTCCATGTTCTTCGGCGGCGGGGGAGGCCGACGGCAGGTCCGGCTGCACGGTCGCGACATGACCGCGAGCGTCACCGTCACGCTCGAGGAGGTCGCCACCGGTGTGGAGAAGGAGCTGGAGTACACGCGGGAGGCGCCGTGCGCGGCGTGCGAGTCGAAGGGCACGGTCGACGGCTCTGTCGTCACGTGCCCCGACTGCCAGGGCGCGGGGCGGAGACGAGTGGTACGGCAGACGGTCCTCGGCTCCATGCAGACGGTCACGGCGTGCGAGCGGTGCGGCTCGTTGGGCCAGGTCGTCGACAAGCCGTGTCGGGAGTGCGGCGGCACGGGCCGGCTGCGGATGCGGGAGCGGGTGTCGATCACCGTTCCTCCCGGAGTGCGGGACGGTGCGCCGATCGCTCTCGGCGGGCGCGGTGAAGCGGGGTTGCGCGGGGCCCAGGCGGGCGATCTTGTCGTGGGCGTGCGGGTGGCGCAGCACGAGCACCTGCTCCGGGACGGCGCCGACCTCCACGTGAGGATACGCATACCGTTCGTCCGCGCAGCGCTCGGAGGTGCTGTGCGGGTGCAAGGCCTCTACCAGGGGGAAGAAGAGGTCGAGGTACCCGCGGGCACGCAGAGCGGGGACACCGTGCGCATCAAGAACAGGGGTCTGCCGAGAGCGAGCGGAGGCGGCTACGGCAGTCTGCACGTCCACGTGGTCGTGGAGACGCCCGAGAAGCTGAGCGGCGAGCAGAAGCGGCTGCTGGAGGAGTACGAGCGCACGCTCGGCGATGACCCGGTCCGGCGCGACCGTGTGCGGGAGTGGCTCGGGGACCGATGACGGCGCCGAGGTTCTTCGTGGACGACCCTCCGGTCGACGGTGACGTCGTGCTCTCCGAGCGGGACGCGCATCACGCGCGTACCGTACTGCGCATGCACGAGGGCGACGCCGTGGTGCTCGTGGACCCGCGAGGGCGAGAGTATGCGGGTCGACTCGAGCGGGTAGATGGAGAACGTCTCGAGGTAGCCGTCCTCGAGCGACTTCCGACCCGAACGCCGGCATCGCACGCGGTCCTCTTCCAGTGTCTCGGGAAGGGCCGGAAGATGGACCAGGTCGTGCGGCAGGCGACCGAGCTGGGTGCCGCCGCGATCGTGCCGGTGGTGAGCGACCGGACGGTCGTGCGGGCGGGCGAGGGCGGCTGGTCCGGGAAACTGGCGCGCTGGCAGCGCATCGCGGTGGAGGCCGCCAAGCAGTCGCGGCGACACGACGTACCGGAGGTGCGAGAGCCGGTCGCTCTCGGGCAAGCCGCGCAGGAGCTCGCGTCGCTCGAGGGCGCGGTCGTGCTCTGGGAAGGTCCCGGCGGGGAGCCCGTGGGCGCCGCGGTCGAGGCGCTCGGCCTCGGGGTTGGGGATCGTGTGGGGGTCCTGGTGGGCCCCGAGGGAGGGCTCAGCGACGAAGAGGCGGCCCTGCTCCGGGCCTCCGGAGCGCGGCTCGTGTCGCTGGGACCGCTGATCCTGCGGACAGAGACCGCCGGCGTCGTGGGTCTCGCGCTGACGCTCGGCGCGCTCGGCGGGCTCGCGCCGGATGGGGTCGCGGGCGGCGGGACAGGCTCGAGGGATGACTGATTCCCGGGAACTCAACGGCCCGTCGAGTCCACGGCGGGGCGTCACGGTCGTGACTCTGGGCTGCAAAGTGAACCAGGCAGAGTCCGAGGATCTCCGATCGCAGCTCTTCGCGGCGGGCTGCGACGTCGAGGGGGACGCACCGGTCGCGATCGTGGTGAACTCGTGCTGCGTCACGGTGGATGCCGAGCGGAAGGTCCGCAAGGCCGTGCGGCGCGCTCTGGCAGCGCACGGGGCTCCCCACGTCATCGTCACCGGTTGCCTCGCGTCTCTGGACGCGGAGGGGCTTGCCGCGCTCGGGGGACGCGTGCTCGTGGAGCCCGACAAGGAGCGCGTGCCCGAGACGATCCGCGAGATCCTCCGCCGCGGGGCGCCCACCTCGCTCGCGAGCGTCCCCGTGTCTCCCGGCGAAGGATCGGCAGCGAGAGCTCCCGGTGAGGCGTACTCGCCGTCCCGCACGCGCGCGGCGGTGAAGATACAGGACGGCTGCGACGCGGGATGCGCATACTGCATCGTGCCGACGGCGCGCGGCGGCCCCCGCTCGGTGCCGGCGCACGAGGTGGTCGAACGCGTCCGCTCTCTCGCGGCCGGCGGTACGGCGGAGGGCGTCCTCACGGGCGTCAACGTCGGGCGGTATCGCTCCGAGGGGCTCGAGCTCTCGGGACTCCTTCGCCTCCTCGATGCGACGGGCGTCACGCGCGGGCGGCTGACGCGTGTCGAGCCCGGACACGTGACCGACGCTCTCGTGGAGACGCTTGCAGCGTGTTCTGGGGTCTGCCCGCACCTGCACGTGCCGCTCCAGTC
>JAUVQN010000004.1 GCA_030598125.1 Coriobacteriia bacterium
GCCGGACGGCGTCCTGCGACTCCGAGACCCTGGAGTCCACGACCTTGGTCTCTGTGTGCCCGCAGAACGGACATCGCATCGCGTCCACCCCAACATCTCGGCTGGCCAAGAGCCTAGCACACGAGATATGGTGGGCAGAAGGCGAGGAGCAGCCTGCGCAGCCTGAGTCTGCCCGGCCCAGGGGACCCGTCACCGATCGGCGACGCGCGACTCCCCCGCCGCACGCGGGACCGCGATGGCCGCTCCAGGGGTGAGCGCGCCGTCGAGATCGTTCAGCGCGCGGATGGCGTGGAGCGTGTCTTGGACATCGCCGTCAGCGGCAGTACGCGCGCGCGCAAGGCTCCAGAGGGTGTCGCCGTCTCGCACGACGATGGTCTCAGCGTCGACCGTCTGCGCGGCGTGTGTGCGGGACGCGAGCGCCGGCGCGAGGCCTCCGAGAAGGACCGCGAGGCCCACTGCCACCACGATGGCCACCTCCGCCGTCGTGGACTGTTTGACGGCCTGTGCTCGTGTGCGTCTTCCGGGTCTTCTGCCGTTCATGTGGAGCCTCCTTGTCCGCTCCCCTGTCCAGGTGCTCGGTGAGAAGCGTATCCGGGAGGTCTGACATCGCTCGGCCCATACCGAACAGGTGTTCGTCCCGAGTCTAGTACGAACATCTGTTCGGTTGCAACCCCTTCTGGCGCACCGAGGAGTCGAACGCGTGTTTGCGTGCGCGGGAGCGATACTCTAGACTCGGAGTCGAACATACTTTCGGTCCTAGGGGGCCCCATGCAGTACAGGCCGGAACTCACGAAGCGACAACGCGAGGTGCTGGAGTTCGTCCGCTCCGAGGTCCACCGCCGCGGGTTCCCGCCCTCGGTGAGGGAGATCGGCCAGGCGGTCGGCCTCTCGTCATCCTCCACAGTCCACTCGCATCTCGCCGCGCTCGAGGACAAGGGATTCGTGAGAAGGGACCCGTCCAAGCCGCGCGCGCTCGAGGTGCTCGACTACCGCGACACGGAGCGTGGTGTCGACGTCGACGAGGTCCGGGCGATCCCGCTCGTCGGTACGGTCGCTGCGGGCGCACCCATCCTGGCCGCCGAGAACATCGAAGAGACGATCCCGCTGCCCGAGGAGATCGTAGGCAACGCGACCTTCGTGCTCCGGGTCAAGGGCGACAGCATGGTGGGCGCCGGCATCCTCGATGGGGACCACGTGGTGGTCCGTCAGCAGGAGACGGCCGAGAACGGCGACATCGTCGTGGCGCTGCTAGAGGACGAGGCTACCGTGAAACGCTTCTTCAAAGAACCCGACAGGATCCGCCTGCAGCCGGAGAATCCGGCGCTCGAGCCGATCTACGCGCAGGATGTGGTGATACTCGGCAGAGTCACCGCGGTCTTCCGGCGGCTCTAGGGGCCGGCGGTACCCGGCGTCTCGTACTCCTCGAACCGACGTGCGAGCCGCTCGGGTACCCTCACCACCAGTCGAGTACCGTCCTCGGTGTGTTCCTCGCTCACTACGTGGGCGCTCTCGTGCGCCAATCGCACGATGTCGCCCCGCGTGTACGGCACGAGCACCGTCATCGTGCGGCCCTTCCTGGCCGCCTCCGATGAGATCCGGGCGAGAAGCTCGTCGAGGCCGACGCCGTCGCGGGCGGACGTGAACGCGGCCGACGGGTGGCGCGCGGCCAGTTTGGTCAGACTGGCATCGTCAGCGCGGTCCGTCTTGTTGTAGACGCGGATGGCGGGTGCTGCCGACGCCCCGATCTCGCCGAGCACTTCCTCTACCGCCTGTATCTGCTCGATCATCTGCGGGTGCGAGGCGTCGATGACGTGGAGCAGGAGATCTGACTCACCCACCTCCGCGAGCGTGGACCTGAAGGCCTCGACCAGGTCGTGTGGCAGCTTGTTGATGAAGCCGACCGTGTCCGTCAGGGTGACCGCTCGACCTTCAGGGAGTTGGAGTCTGCGTGTCGTCGGGTCCACCGTCGCGAACAACTGGTCCTCCGCACCCACGTCCGCGTGTGTGAGGGTGTTCAGGAGCGTCGACTTGCCGGCGTTCGTGTACCCCACGAGTGCGACACGGTAGACACCCGAGCGGTCTCGCGACTTCCTCCTGAGGTCTCTGTCAGAACTCACGTGCGCGAGCTCCTTCTTCAGCTCCGCGATCCTCCGTCGGGCGAGCCGCCGGTCGGTCTCGAGCTGGGACTCGCCGGGCCCCCTGGTCCCGATGCCGCCGCCGAGGCGCTCCAAGTGTCGCCACAGGCCACGGAGTCGCGGGAGGAGGTACTCCATCTGCGCGAGCTCCACCTGCAGCTTGCCTTCGCGCGAGGTGGCATGGAGGGCGAAGATGTCCAGGATGAGCGCGGTCCTGTCGAGCACCTTCGTGTCGGGGATCAGCGCCTCGATGTTCGCCTGCTGCGAGGGAGTGAGATCGTCGTCGAAGATGACCAAGTCCGCACCTCGCTCTCGCGCGAGGACGGCGATCTCCTCCGCCTTGCCGCTTCCGACGTACGTGCGAGGGTTCGTGCGTTCGAGGCGCTGCGTGGCGGTGCCGACGATCGTCGCACCGGCGGTCTGGGCGAGCCGCGTGAGCTCCTCGAGGCTCTCGTCCAGCCCCCAGCCCTCGCCACGGTCGACGGCGACGAGCACCGCGCGGTCGCGCGCGCCGGTATCGACCTCGTGGACGGTGCGACGCTTGGCCGTCACAGCATGTGTCTCACAGCGTGTCGCGTATGCGTTCCAACGCTTCGTCGAGGCGATCGTCGGGCGTCGTGAGTGTGATGCGGATGTAGCCCTCACCGGACGGTCCGTAGGCGCTCCCGGGAGAGACGATGACGTCGGCCGCGTCGAGCACGTGCGTGGCGAAGGAGGCGGACGTGTAGCCCGCAGGTATCTTCGGCCAGACGTAGATGGTGGCCTTCGGCTTGCGCGCGGCGAGTCCGATCGAGTCGAGGACGGCTACCACCCGGTCTCTCCTGCGCGTGTAGAGCTCGACGAGCTCAGCGACGGAGTCTTGGGGGCCGGTGAAAGCCTCGATGGCCGCGTCCTGGATGGCCGTGAAGACGCCCGAGTCGATGTTCGTCTTCACGCGGCCGAGCGCCTCGATGGCGGTGGCGTTGCCGCACGCGAAGGCGACGCGCCAGCCGGTCATGTTGTACGCCTTCGAGCAGGAGAAGAGCTCGATGGCCACGTCCTTGGCGCCGGGGCGCTCCAGGAAGCTCGGCGGCACGTAGCCGTCGTAGCCGATCTCCGAGTACGCGTTGTCGTGGACGATGAGCAGATCGTGCTCGCGCGCGAACTCGATGGCCCTGTCGAAGTACTCCTGCGTGGCGATGGCCGACGTCGGGTTGTTCGGGTAGCTCAGGAACATCATCCTGGCTCGCGAGAGCATGTCGGCGGGCACCGACTCGAAGTCCGCGAGGAAGTCGTTCTCCTCGGTCATAGGCATGTAGTGGTAGTCTCCGCCTGCGAGGATCCCACCGGTCGTGTAGACGGGGTAGCCCGCGCCCGGCACGAGTGTCACGTCACCCGGATCCACGAAGGCGAGGAAGATGTGCGCGATGCCCTCCTTCGAGCCGATGAGCGCCACGACCTCCTCGTCAGGGTCGACGTCCACTCCGAAGCGCGTCTGCATCCACTCGGCGCAGGCTTCCCGGTAGCGCTGCGCGCCGACGTACGACGGGTACTTGTGGTTCCGCGTGTCACGGATGGCCTCGGCCATGCGATCCACGATGCGCGCCGGCGTCGGCGTGTCGGGGTCGCCGATGCCGAGCGAGATGACGTCGGCCCCTTCGGCACGCTTCACGGCGACCTTGTTGTCAATCTCGGCGAAGAGGTACGGGGGCAGGTCGGCTATCCTCTGAGCGGTTCTCAACTCAGGACATCCCTTTCGGTTCGACGTCGGAGTGACGCGGCGGACCTGCCGGGACGTAGCGCGCGCATGACGCGTGCGGCCGACGGGTCCGGTTGATGGTAGCAGAAGGCTGTCGGTCCGGACGGCCTGCGCCTAGACCTCGACGACACCCGTGAAGGACTCGGTCGCCGGACCCGTCATGTAGACGTGCTCGTCTTGTCCCCACTCGACGTCGAGCTCCCCGCCGGGAAGCACGATCGTCGCGCGACGGCTCGTGCGACAGCCGAGCACCGAGGCGACGAGCGTGGCGCACGCACCCGTACCGCAGGCGAGGGTCTCCCCCACCCCGCGCTCCCAGACCCTCAGCGCGATCCGATCGGCAGAGAGGCGCTGTGCGAACTCCACGTTCGTCTTGGCGGGGAATCGCGGATCGCTCTCGATGACCGGTCCGACGCTCGTGACGGGCGCATCCTCGATCGAGGCGTCGTCATCGAGCCACACTACCGCGTGAGGATTGCCCATCGACACCGCCGTCACCCGGAACGTGCCGAGCTCGGTATCGAGGGGACAGTCGTAGACCATGTCACCCTCGAAGTCGGCGGGGATGTCGACGGGCGCGAGCACCGGCTGGCCCATGTCGACGCGGACGGATTCGACGCGGCCGTCGCCGCCGCGCGAGAACTCCGCCTCGCGGCGGCCGCCGAGCGTCCCGAAGACCGCCGGCGACGTCTCGATGTGCCCGCGGTCGGCGAGGTACTTCACGAAGCAGCGCGCCCCGTTGCCGCACGTCTCGGCGAGCGAGCCGTCGCCGTTGAAGTAGTGCATGTAGAAGCCGCCTGAGTCGTCGCGTCGAACCGAGATGAGACCGTCAGCGCCGACCCCGGTGTGACGAGCGCAGATCGCGCGGACGTCCTCGGGCGACAGAGCGAGTCCTCCCGCGAGGTCGTCGACGAACACGAAGTCGTTGCCGAGACCGTGCATCTTGGTGAACTCGATCCTCATCCCTCGACCTCCTCGGTCGGAGCGCCGCCCCGCTCGCCGACCGGTCGTGCCGTGCCGCTCACTCGCGCGTCCCCTGGGGGTCGCCCTCATCGGGGCGCACGGCGGATTCTACCAGTTCCGCGACGCAGCGGACCGCATCTCTGGTGGATATCCCGGTGACGTCGATCCACTCGACGCGGGGGTCGCCACGGAACCACGTGAGCTGACGTTTCGCGAAGCGGCGACTCGCCCGCTTCACGTCGTCGAGAGCCTGTTGGAGCTCGGCGGATCCGTCGAGGACAGGGACGAGCTCCTTGTAGCCGATGGCCTGGGAGGAGGTGAGGGCGTCGCGCGATCCCTCCTCCAGGAGACGTGCGACCTCCTCCAGGAGTCCATCGGACACCATGCCGTCCACACGCGCATCGATCCGCGCATAGAGCGCCGCGCGGTCCATGGTGAGTCCGACGAAGCGGACGTCGTAGACGGGCCGACGCACGCGGAAGGCGGCGGCCTGGTGGGCATACGATGACCCTCCCTCCGCCATCTCCAGTGCTCGGACGACGCGTCTGACGTTGTGCGGGTGTATCGCCGAGGCCGCTTCGGGGTCAGCATCCTGGAGTCGAGCGTGCATGTGGTCTGCTCCCTTGAGAGCCGCTTCCTCCTCGAGGCGCTCCCGGACAGGTGACTCGAGCTCTCCCTCGGGGAAGTCCCAGTCGTCGAGTGCCGCCCGGATGTAGAGGCCCGTGCCGCCGCAGACGATCGCTTGCGCGCCCCTGGAGAGGATGGAGTCGATGGCCGCTCGAGCGTCCCGCTGGTAGAGCGCGGCGCTATACGGGCAGCCCGGATCCACGAGACCGATGCAGTGGTATGGCACGACGGTCGGCGATCTCGGTTTTGCGGTGCCGACGTCCATGCGCCGGTACACCTGCATGGAGTCCTCGCTGACGATCTCGCCGGCCCAGAGGGAGGCCAGGCGTTCCGCGACGGCGGACTTGCCGACGCCGGTGGGGCCGACGATGGCAACGACCGCCGGGCGCTCAGCTGTAGCGGTCAACCCGGAACCTCTCGATGCTCGCGGTCTCGTCCCGCGCGATCCCCGCCTTGCGCTTGGCGATGGCCAGTTGCTGCTCGACGGTATCGACTCCCTCGAGGTCTGGAAGCAGGAGTCCGCGGCGCCAGTCCTTCGAGACGATGACCCCGTAGCGAGCTACGTCGAGCTCGGAGGTGTCGTCCACCGGCTCCGGATCGTGAAGCACGTCCACCTTGATGTCGAGCGTCTCGAGCTCCGAGACCTCGACCGGCGGGAAACGGGGGTCCTGCGTAGCCGCCTGGATCGCGTTCGCGACGATCTCATCGGCAAGGTGGTCGCGGGTCGGAGCGATCGTGCCGATGCAGCCTCGCAGCTCGCGGCCGATATGGAGGCTCACGAAGGCGCCGGCACGCTGCGAGAGGAGGCCCTCACCGGAGCGTACGCCCACGATGCGTCCGCTCCTCACGAACGCCTCGATCGCGTCTCGGGCGAGCCGGACAGGTTCGGTCTCGTCGGCGCCGGGGACACCGCCCTTCGTCCCGGCGACGGGCGTCTCGGACAGGGGATCGAGCATGTCGCGCGGCGCCGAGACCGCGGTCAGGTAGCCGACGCCCCACGGCCCCTCGTAGGCGAGTACCCGTGTAGGTACGCGTCCGTCGAGGAAGCCGCCGAGGATCAGGAAGGAGCGGAGACCGCACTGTCCGGCCGCCTCCACGAGGTCGGGTTCGATCGAGGCCAACCCTTCGAAATCGCCGTCCCCCACAAGCTCGAGGACGCGCTCGTCGAAGTCCTTTCCTCGGGGCGAGTAGCCGGCAGGCGCGTCGCGGGTGAGTCGGTGGCTGAGGTCGCCGCTGGCGACGTAGGCGACCCTCTGCCGGGTCGAGGCTGCGGCGTGCGCGATAGCGCGGCCCAAGAGTACGTGCGCCTCCTCTGGCAGGAAGGAGAGCGACAGCACGAGCAGTGGGTACCGCCCGTCCGGATCGAGGAAGCTGAGCGGGACGAGCGACCCGTGGTCGAGCGTGCCGGGATCCGTCCCCGGGACCTCGGTCCGGAGCGCGGTGGGCAGGCCGGCGTGCTCGGCCGCCTCGCGGACCGCTGCAGCGAACGTCGTAGATCCTGCGGATTCGATCCTCACGGATGGGGCGCCGAAGCCTGCGAGGTCCCCGGTGAGCCGAGGCGAGTCGTCGAGGAGGAAGGCGTCCCGCGCGATGGGCGCATGGGGCGAGGACAGCACGACCACGTCAGGATCGAAACCCTCCAGGAGGCCGCGGGCCGTGCGCATGGCCTCGGCGGAGCGCGCGGTCACGCCGGAACGCTCCCCGCCCACTTCGGGGACCATGATGGGAGGATGAGGCGCGATGATGCCCAAGGTCTCGGAGTCCACTCCCCGCACACCTCCTTGTCCGGGCTATCCCCGTATGCGGCCGCGGAGAAACCACGTGGAGGCGGTCTCGATCCGAACGTCGAGGAAGGTGCCCACGAGCTCCTCGGGTGTTCGTCCCGCGGGCGGGAGGAAGTGGACGATCTTGTTGCCTTCGGTGCGCGCGAGCAGGAGCGTCCCGTCACGCTTCGACGGCCCTTCCACGAGGACGTCCTGGACGGTACCGACCAGGGCCTCGTTCTTGGTGAGAGCGGACACCTTGACCAGGTCCACGAGGCGGTCGAAGCGTTCTTGGACGACGTCTCGCGGGACGTGGGCTCCCATGTCCACTGCGGGCGTGCCTTCCCTGGGCGAGTAGATGAACGTGAAAGCCTGGTCGAAGCGGCAGCGCCCGACGATGTCGAGGGTGTCTTCGAAGTCCTCCTCGGTCTCTCCGGGGAAGCCCACCATGATGTCGGTCGTGAGGGCGATGTCGGGCACCGCGTCGTAGACGCGATCCACGAGCGCGAGATAGTCGTCGCGGTCGTAGGTGCGCCCCATGCGCTCCAGCACGCGCGAGGAACCGGACTGCACGGGTAGGTGGAGCCATCGGCAGACCCTCGGCTCATCGGCGAGGACGCGGATGGTCTCGTCGGAGAGGTCCTTGGGGTGACTCGTCGTGAACCTGACTCGCTGCGGTCCCGCAGCGGATACCGCCTCCAGCAGTTCCGCGAAGCGGGGGTGGCTGTAGAGGTCGCGACCGTACGAGTTCACGTTCTGCCCCAGCAGCGTAATCTCGACCACGCCGTCGGCGACGGCGTGGGAGACCTCGTCGACGACGTCCTCGAGCGGCCTGCTCCGCTCCGGTCCCCTCACGCTCGGCACGATGCAGTACGTGCAGCGGTTGTCGCAGCCTACCGCGATCGCGATCCATGCGTGCCAGGAGCGGTCTCTGCGCGAAGGGAGCTCGCTTGCCGGTGCAGCGGTCCCATCGGACACGCTCACCACAGAGCCGGATGTCTCTGCGCTGCGCAGAAGGGACGGAAGCTCGGCGAGATTCTGGGTGCCGAACACGACGTCGACGTGGGGGTGTCGCGCGAGGAGGCGCCCACGGTCCTTCTGGCCCACGCACCCGCCCACCGCTATGAGGACGACACGATCGTCTTTGAGGACTTTGAGCGAGGCGAGCTGGCCGTTCATCCGATCCTCCGCGTGCTCTCGGACACAGCACGTGTTGAACACGACGACGTCAGCGTCCTGGACGTCCCGGACGGGAGTCAGGCCCTCCTCGACGAGGAGCCCCGCCATGCGTTCCGAGTCGTGGCGGTTCATCTGACAGCCGAACGTGCGTATGTGGAAGGTCTCCATGCCGTCAACGCCTCCCGGCGGCTTCGAGGAGACGGGCGACGTCGGCGGAGGGAGGGCCGACGGCGCCGAGTCCAGGTCCCGGATGGTCGGGTCCGTGGTAGTCGGAGCCCCCGGTGACGAGCAGATCCAGCTCGCTGGCGGCCTCGAGCATGCGCAGAGTGTCGGGACGCGTGTGCTCAGGGTGGTAGGCCTCGATCCCGTCCAGGCCGACGTCGGCAAGTCCTTCGATGAGGTCGGCCACGCCCCCGACGCACGGGTGTGCGAGGACCGCGAGCCCGCCGGCGTCGTGGATGACCTCGATGACCTCACTCGGTTCGAGAAGGGGCTTGCGTCTGTAGAAGGGCCGGTCCCGGCCGATCAGGTCGCTGAAGGCCTCATCGACGGTGGCGACGCTCCTCCGGCCGACGAGCGCGCGAGCGACGTGGCTGCGTCCGACGGCGCCGCCGCCGGAGTGCGCGAGCACGTCGTCGATGGAGATGGCGTAGCCGGCGTCATCGAGCGCCTCGATCATCGCGACCGCGCGCTCGAGCCTACCGCGCCTGAGCTCTAGTAGACGCTCCGTGAAGTGGGCGTCGGTGTGGTCGATGAAGTAGCCGAGCACGTGGACGTCACGCTCCCGGTCGAGCGCAGAGAGCTCCACGGCGGGGATCACGGTGATGCCGAGTGGCTCTCCGGCGTGGAGCGCCGGCGGGACACCTTCCACCGAGTCGTGGTCGCTGACGGCCAGTACGTCCAGACCTGCGCCGACGGCAGCGCTGACGAGTTCCGATGGTGTGAGGGTGCCGTCAGAGGCGGACGTATGGGTGTGCAGGTCTGCTGAGACGGCTGGCACGCGTGGGCAGGCTAGTGCTGGGGTGTGCGCGGTTCCACGAGGATCCGGATCGCAGTGCGCTCTTCCCCGTTGATGGTGATGTCCGCGAAGGCGGGCACGCACATGAGATCCATGCCTGAAGGAGCGACGAAGCCACGGGCGATGGCGATGGCCTTCACCGCCTGGTTCAGGGCGCCGGCTCCGACGGTCTGCAACTCGGCTGCACCCTGTTCACGGATGACGCCGGCCAACGCCCCTGCGACCGAGTTGGGGTTAGACCTGCTGGAGACCTTGAGCATTTCCACGGGCTCCTCCTGTGCGGCGTCTATGGTGCGATGTGTGCTACGACTGTGCTGCATATGTGCCGCCGTCAGTCTAGGAATCAGGTAACGGCCCCCGCGGCGGACTATGAGTATACAGTATGTATCGGCACGAATCGGTGGATACTCAGTCCTCTTTCTCGATCTGGAAGCGGACGCGTATCTCATCCTTCGTGACTGTGACGCGCGGTTCGCCCTTAAGATGAAGGTAGTAGCGCTGCGAGAGCGTGTCGAAAGCGTCCTGGAGCTCGCGCTTGAAATCCTCGAGGTCGCTTCCGTGGATCCGGACACTCCGGCGGTCCTTGTAGATGTCGATGGTGGGCTCCGCCTCCGGCTCTTCCTCCTCGACGGCGTGATCCCACACGGAATCCAGAGGCGCGAGTTCCTGGGAGAGGATCCTGTGCCCAGTCCGCTCCGAGATGTCGAGCCCGAGTCGCGCTGAGGCGGCGACGAGCTCGGCGGCATCCGCGCTGGCAGCGGGCCTCTGCCAGAGAGGGAATCGGGCGTCGTCGTCGGCGAACATGAGCTCGCTCGCGTCGAGGGCCTTCCGCGCGTCGGCACACATCGTCGAGACGATCTCGGTGGGTGACCCGAAGTAGACGTCGACGTCGGGGTGGTCGCAGGCGAACTCGACGACGCGGCGCACAATGTTGTGCGGGCCGCGCACGACGTCGGGTCCGTCGGAGGAGTTCTCGACGACGGGCCAGGTGGACTGATCCGCGCGCTCCCCCAACACCTCGGTGTCGGCCACGACCTGGATGGCGAGACCTCGGTGTGGCGCCGACACCACCGTCGCGTCGCGCACGCTGGAGCGCACGGAGAAGAGGGCCATGCCTCGGCCGTGGACGCCCCACCTGTCGGTGGTCATCGTGTCGAGCTTGGATGTCACACGCGGTTCGAAGATGCGGTCCTGGAGGTGTCCGGGCACGCCGGCACCGTCATCGACGACGACGAGCGTGCGCAACTCACCGTCCCGGCTAGTGGCCACGAAGATGCGTTTCGCATGAGCGTCGCGAGAGTTCCTGAGAAGCTCGACCACCACGTCCTCGAAGCCCTGGATATCGTGCTCGGCCTGGCGCCGTTCCGCCTCCGAGACGCGGAGTCGGACGTAGCCGTCACCGAGGTCTTCCTCGACCTTGAGATACTCCTCGCCCGAGACCGACGCGACGAGGTCTATGAGCGGGTCGTGGTCTGGCATCTCGTCTCACTCACACACGAAGGGGACCGTATGTGACGGTCCCCTTCCGCATGACTGGTAGCCGCATCACATGCTGGACGCGGTCGAGTCCTTCGTCAACGTGGCCATCACTTGGCATACTCGACGGCTCGACTCTCGCGTATGACCATGACCTTGATCTGTCCGGGGTAGTCGAGCTCGTGCTCGATCTCTCCAGCGAGATCTCTCGCGAGCACAGCGGTGTCCGCGTCGCTCAGATCCTCGGGCTTCACCATGACCCGAAGCTCGCGTCCAGCCTGCATCGCGTAGCACTTCTCCACACCCTTGTGCTGCTCAGCGAGGGACTCGAGCTTCTCGAGACGTTTGATGTAGCTCTCGAGGGTCTCTCTGCGCGCGCCGGGTCGGGCAGCGGAGATGGCGTCGGCGGCCTGTACGAGAACGGCCTCCACGGTGGATGGCTCGACGTCCGCGTGATGCGCCTCGATGCAGTGGACGACGGGTTCGGGCTCGCCGAGTCTCCGGGCGAGCTCCGCGCCGATGACCGCATGGCCGCCTTCGGTCTCGTGGTCGATAGCCTTGCCGATGTCGTGGAGGAGCCCGGCCCGCTTCGCGAGCTTCTTGTCGGCCCCGAGCTCGGCGGCCATCACGCTGGCGAGATGTGCGACCTCGAGCGAGTGCTTGAGCACGTTCTGCCCGTACGACGTCCGGAACTTGAGGCGTCCGAGGGTGCGGATGAGCTCCGCGTGGAGCCCGTGGACGTCGGAGTCGAACACGGCCTGGTCACCGGCTTCCCGTATCTGCTGGTCCACGAGGGTCTGGGCCTTCTGGAACATCTCCTCGATGCGGGCGGGGTGGATGCGTCCGTCGGCGATGAGGCTCTCGAGCGTGACACGTGCCACCTCCCGGCGGACAGGGTCGAAGCTGGAGAGGATGACCGCCTCGGGGGTGTCGTCGATGATCATGTTGATCCCCGTGAGCGACTCGAACGCGCGGATGTTGCGCCCCTCGCGGCCGATGATGCGGCCCTTCAGGTCGTCGCTCGGGATGTGGATGACCGAGACCGTCGACTCCGCGGTGTGGTCGGCGGCGACCCGCTGGATCGCGATGCTGACCACGTTCCTGGCCTTCTTGTCGGCCTCTTCCCTGGCTCGGGCCTCCGTCTCGCGGATCATGGCGGCGGCCTCGTGTTTCACCTCGTCCTCTATCCTGCGAAGCAGGAGGTTGCGGGCCTCTTCCGAGGTCATGCCGGCCACGGACTCGATTCGTGCTCGCTCCTCGGCCATGAGCGCGTGGAGCTCCTCCTCACGCTTCTGGACCTGCCCCTGCAGGCTCGAAAGCTGCTGCTCTCGCGCCTCCAGGGACTCGGAGCGACGTTCCAGGTTCTCCTCGCGCTGGATGAGCCGGCTCTCGATCGAGTTGAGCTCCTTGCGGCGCTCCTTGATCTCCTCCTCGGTCTTGGCCTTCATCCTGAAGACCTCGTCCTTGGCCTCGATCAACGTCTCTTTCTTGAGGGTCTCGCCCTGTCTCTCGGCGTCCGCCAGGATCCGCTCGGCAGACTCGAGGGCGCGTTTGCCGCGCGCGTCGAGCATCACCTTGCGCATCACGAATCCTACGACGCCGCCGATGAGGAGAGCCACGACTACGATGAGCAGATCGCCTGCGCTCACGTGCGACTCCTTTCGACGGTGTGCCAACGTCGCGGCGCCCGAGCCGGCGCGTCACAAGACGTGCGATGGCTCGTGCCTGGAGTCCGGTCTTCACCGTCGGAGGACCATCGCGGTCCCCTATCGGGTCGAGGCCGGTCGCCTCGGCGCCCGGCAAGTGTGATTAAGCTATGTATGCGGGATGTCGCCGATCGGAGCGCTTCTGCGCTCGGAGCGGACGACGTTGGTTCGTTGGAGACGGCGCCACATACAACATGCCGCCTGGACTCCTTCCAGAGCGACACGATCCCATTTGCCGAGGCAATCGTATCTTCAGGGTCGTACCGGGGTCAAGCGATCACGGACGTGGCGGCGCGACGCGCGATATCGGGCGCGTAGCCGCGTCGGATCAGGCGTGTCGCGAGCCGCCGTTCGTCGTCAGACGAGCGGACGAGACGGACGGCGAGGTCGAGTGCGCGGGACTCCTCGAGCTCGGCAGGGCAGTACCGGGTGGCGACATCCGAGGCCACGTTCGCCGGGATGCCTCGTCGCGCCAGTTCGCGTTCGACGCCTCGCCGACCGCGCAGTTCCGTCTCGGCGAACGTCCGGGCGAGCGAATCCGCGAGGCGAGCATCGTCGAGGAGGCCCAGATCCGCGAGTCGGACGACGGCGGCGGCAGCGACTCCCTCGGGGTACCCGTCGTCTCGGAGACGTGCCTCGAGTCGCGAGCAAGACCGATCTCGGGCTGAGAGGAGGGTGAGGGCCCGGTCTCTGGCGAACGCGGGTTCGACTGCGGCGATGCGTTCGAGGAGCTCGTCAGGTCCCACGAGTGCACCCACCTGGAGATCCAGCTCCCTGACGACGTCCACTGAGGTGGTGCGGAAGGCATCGTCGGCAAGATAGATGCGGCGGCGCCGGGTCCCTCGCGGCCCCGGTCGGAGCTCGGTGATGGCGATCGGCGCGTCCACGACTTGAGGGGTTCTAGCTCGTGGTCTCCGCGGTCTCCACCGTCTCGGCAGGCTTCGTCTCCGTCTTCGTGTCCGCCGACGGCGTGGACGAGCCGTTGGGGAGGCCGAGACTCTCGCGGACCTGCCGCTCGAGCGTATCGCGGAGGTCTCCGTGCTCCTTGAGGAAGTCCTTGGCGGCCTCCCGGCCCTGTCCGAGGCGTTCCTCACCGTAGGTGTACCAGGCACCGGACTTGGCGACGACACCCTCCTCCACCCCGAGGTCGAGGAGGCTGCCCTCCTTGGAGATCCCGTAGCCGTACATGATGTCGAACTCGGCCATCCTGAATGGAGGCGCGACCTTGTTCTTGACGACCTTCGCTCGTACACGGTTGCCGATGAGCTCGGTCCCCTGCTTGATGGAGTCGATGCGCCTGATGTCGATTCGCACGGAGGCGTAGAACTTGAGCGCGCGGCCGCCCGAGGTCGTCTCGGGGCTGCCGAACATGACGCCGATCTTCTCCCGGAGCTGGTTGATGAAGACGCAGGTGGTCTTCGACTTGGAGACGGAACCCGCGAGCTTCCGCAGCGCCTGGCTCATCAGGCGTGCCTGCAGACCGACCTGCTGGTCACCGATCTCCCCTTCGAGCTCCGCTCGCGGGACCAAGGCGGCCACCGAGTCGATGACGATGATGTCGACCGCACCGGAGCGCACGAGCATGTCGGTGATCTCGAGGGCCTGCTCACCTGTGTCCGGCTGGGATATGAGCACGTCCTCGATGCAGACGCCGAGTCGCTTGGTGTACGAGGGGTCGAGCGCATGCTCCGCATCGATGAAGGCCGCGATGCCGCCTTGCTGCTGAGCCTCCGCGATGATCTGCAGAGCGAGGGTCGTCTTGCCCGAGGACTCAGGCCCGAAGATCTCGACGACGCGGCCGCGAGGGACTCCCCCGATGCCGAGAGCTGCGTCGAGGGCGAGCGAGCCGGTCGGGATCGCAGGTACCGATGCCTGGTCCGCGTGCTCACCCACGCGCATGAGCGAGCCCTTGCCGAACTTCCGGTCGATCTGCTCTTTCGTGAGTTCGAGGACCTTGTCGACCTTGTCGCGTTCCACCTTGTCGACCTTGTCGCGTTCCATGGTGCGCTCCTCCCGCGGTCACGGCCGACTCCCTCGGGGCCGGCACGAACCTTACACGAACAGGTGTTCGCTGTCAATCGGCGCCGATCGGGATGCGAGCAAGGGTATGGTAGGTGGGTCCGCCCGCCCCGAGCGTGCTCGAGAAGAGCGTAGCCCAGCGCACTGACACGGCCCCTTCGCCAGCAACGTCTCCCGAGGTCAGCGCTGAGTTCGCCGCGTCTAGCGCCCGGGAGTGGGCGGGTCTGGGGCGGCGGGCCCGTGCCATCGTCACGTGCGGCTTGAACGGCCGCCGCTCGTGCTCCTCGACCCACGATCCGAGCGCGTCATCGACGCCCGAGGCGAGACGCGCACAGGACTTCACGTCGCCATCCGCCTCCGCCCACAGCATCCGGGCTCGCTCGAGCGATGGGACGGCCCTCACGGCCGACATCCGCAGAGTGAACGGCCCAGAGCGGGTCGCGGCGCCTTCGAGCGCGGAGACGAGCGTGGGCACGTCGCTCTCTTCGAGCGAGCCGATGAACCGCAGGGTGATGTGAAGGTTGTCCTGCGCGACCCACTTCTCCCCCGACCAGGTCGGATCGGCGTCCACGTAGGACTTCCCGGCGGCGATGACGCGTTCCCGCATCTCGTCGGGCAGCTCGATCGCGACGAAGGTCCTAAGGGCCATCGTCGGCCTCCCGAAGCGAGCGTCGGAGCAGATCGAGCCCTGTGCTCGCGGCGCGTTCGCGGATGAGGATCCGGTCGCCGCGGAACTCTCGAAGCATCGTGGACTCGCCATGCTCGCTCGCGAGGGCGAACCAGACCGTTCCGACCGGCTTCCCGGCGCTCCCGCCGCCCGGACCGGCGACGCCGGTGATCGCGAGCGCATCGGAGGCTCCCATCACCGAGCGTGCTCCGCGCGCCATCTCGAGCGCGACTGGAGCGCTCACGGCACCATGCTCGGCGAGAGTCCCCGCCTCAACGCCGAGCACTGCGAGCTTGATCTCGTTCGCGTAGGCGACCACGCCGCCGCGGAACACGTCCGAGGCGCCAGGGACCGACGTGAGTTCCACCGCGACGAGTCCTCCGGTGCAGGATTCGGCGAGCGCCAGCTGCGCTCCGCGCCTCCGGGAGAGCAAGACGACTGTCTCCGCGAGCGAGGAGCCGTCCGTCGAGTAGCAGGCGTCGCCGAGTGCGTCCACCACGTCCGCGGAGGCCTTCTCGAGGAGACTGGATTCCTCGTCGCCGGCGAAGAGCACGACGCGGACACCCGTCGGCGCCGAGAGCATCGTGAGTCGCACCGTCGGGTGCTGCTCGAGAGCGCGCTCCGCACGAGCGAGAGCGTCCGACTCCGTGATCCCCGAGCACGAGAGGATCCGTGGGGCGGGCCCTCGAACCGCGACTGCGCGGACGACGTGCGCGAGGAGAGGCCGCATCTCGTGCGGAGGCCCCGGCAGGAGTACGAGCACCCCGCGTCCGGTCGAGACCACCATCCCTGGCGCGACGCCGAACTCGGCGGGAAGGACCGTCGCCGACTCCAGCACCTCGGCCTGGCGCATCAGCCGCTGGCGAGACGCTTCTTCCCGATGCACGCCACGTAGGTGCTCGAGGCACGCAGCGGTCCCCTCGTCGACGACGAGGGGCAGTCCGAGCGCGAGCGAGGCCCCTTCGCGAGTGAGATCGTCGTGGGTGGGCCCCAGTCCGCCGGTCACGACGACGAGTGCGGCCTGTTCGAACAGCTCCCCGATCGCATCGGCGATGGCTTCGACGTCATCGGGGACCGAAGCGATGCGCGCGACACGGAGCGAGGCCGACGAGAGTAGCGCCGCGATCTCCCCTGCATTCGTGTCGGCCACGATGCCGGCCGTGAGCTCTGTTCCGACGGTGAGCACGGCGGCGGTCCGCTCGTCGAGCCGGAGGTCGAGCCGGGGGGTGTGCGTCACGCCCCGTCCTCGGTCCACGGACCGGTCAGCACGTCCCGCGCATGGTAGATGTAGTCGACCATCGAGACGAGCGTGAGGATCACGGCCACGATCATGACCGGCCAGGCGAGCACGTTCACCACGTCGAGGACGTCGATGCCGAAGATCACCACGTCAGCGGTCGAGTCCATGAGGATGAACATCACGATGGCGACGATCTGGAAGAAGGTCTTCACCTTACCCCACCTGGATGCGGCGATGATCACGCCCTCCGCGACGGCGACCATCCTGAGGCCGGTCACGATGAGCTCGCGGCTGATGATGACGATCGCGATCCAAGCGGGGAGCGTACCGAGCTCGACGAGGGCGATCAACGCCGCGGTCACGAGCAGCTTGTCCGCGAGCGGGTCCATGAACTTGCCGAACGTGGTGACCTGGTTGCGGGAGCGGGCGACGTAGCCGTCGACCGCGTCAGTGACCCCGAGCAGCGTGAAGAGGGCCGCGGCGAGCCACGGACCCCATTCCGGCATCTGGCCCAGGAGCACTACCAGGAAGACCGGGATGAAGAGCATCCGGGCGATCGTGATGATGTTCGCCAGGTTGAGTTGCTTCACTCAGACCGCCTCGCTCACGAGGTCGTATCCGATGGAATCCACGATTCGCACCTTCACTATCGCGCGGACCTCGGCACGTCCGTCCAGCAGCACGACGCCGTCCACTTCCGGGGCCTGGCCTCGCCAGCGGCCGGCAGGGACGCCGTCCTCGGCTTCGTCGACGAGGACGTCGAGGGCGGTCCCGATCCTCGCCGCCGCGACATCGGCGCCGACCGCATCGGCCGCGTCCCGGACGAGCTGTGCGCGAGCGAGGCGCTCCGCGTACGGCAGCGATCCTTCGAGCGTGGCGGCGGGTGTGCCCTCTTCCGGAGAGTATACGAAGACCCCGGCGTGGTCGAAGCGTGCCGAACGGAGGAACTCCGCGAGGTGCTCGACATCGTGCTCGGTCTCGCCGGGGAAGCCCGCGATGAGCGTGGTCCTCAGCGAGATGCCCGGCATGGCCGCTCGCACGCGGTCGAGCAGATCGAGGAAGGCCTCCTCCCCTCCCCCGCGGCCCATGGCGCGGAGCACGTCGGGGGCGACGTGCTGGATCGGGATGTCCAGGTAGTGGCAGACGGACGAGGTGCTCGCCATGGCCTCGAGCAGCCGGTCGGTCACGCCGTCCGGCTGCACATACATCACCCGGAGCCAGTCGAGACCGGGCAGCGCACCGAGCGTGCGTACGAGCTCCGGCAGGCCGGTGGCGTCGTCCCGGTAGGCGCTGGTGTCCTGACCGACGAGCACCAGTTCCCGAACACCGCGGGAGACGAGGTCCGACGCCTCCGCGACGAGCCTTCCTTCGGGAACGCTCGCGTACGAGCCGCGTATGAGCGGGATCGTGCAGAACGTGCACGCACGGTCGCAGCCGTCCGAGACCGAGAGGTATGCTGTCGCGCCCTCCGGGATCCGCGAAGCGACCGCGTCAGCGGCGACCGGCGCGCCCGTGAGCTTCGAGATCACGTCCGCGAGCCCGCCCTCCTGCTTGACCGGAACGAAGGCATCGGCCTCGTGGAGCGCACCCTCCAAGTCGACGCCGTAGCGCGAGGGCATGCAGCCGGTCACCACCAGGTGTCGGGAGTCGGAACCCGCCTTCCAGGCCGTGGCGAGGTCCATGACCGCGTCGATCGACTCTTCCACGGCGTCTTCGATGAAGGCGCACGTGTTGACCACGACGACGTCCGACTCCTCGGGGTCCAGGGCGAGCTCGAACCCGGCCGCAGTGACCGACGCGCTCATGCGCGCAGAATCCGCCTCGTTCTTGGGGCAGCCGAGCGTCAGGATGTGGACGCGAGGGACGCGGCTCACGAGTGGGCCGTCAGCGGTAGTTCACGAACTGCAGCGGGATGCCGTAGTCCTTGCCCTTGACGAACGTGATGACCTCCTGGAGCACATCCTTCTTGGGGCTGCTCACTCGCAGTTTGTCGCCCTCGATCTGTACCTGAGCCTTGAACTTCTCGCCCTTGATGTCCTTGTTGATGCGACGCGCCGTGTCGGACTCGATCCCGTCGGCGACGGAGGCGGTGATCTTGACCGTGTCGCCGCCGGCACGCTCGGGCTGACCCCAGCTGACGGCCGCCAGGTCCACGTTCCGGCGGACGAGCTTCGTCCCTAGCAGGTCGATGACCTGCTTGGCGACGAAGTCGCTCGGGGCGCGGACCTCTATCGAGGGCGCGGTCTTGTCGAGCGTGACAGTGGCACCCGTGTCCTTGAGGTCGTAGCGCTGCCGGATCTCGCTCGAGGCCTGCTGGACGGCGTTGTCCGTCTCCTGCAGGTCCACTTTCGAGACGATGTCGAAGCTGCTCGCTTTCGCCATCAGACCTCCAAGCTCTGGGAAGGCGTCATTCCGTGGTCGGGCCGACGGGGAGCTCGACGGTGGGCACCGCTCCGAGTGGGATGTCGACCTCGAGCTCATCCTGCGTGACCGTGACGTACGAGGGCTTGCCCACACGGACGCTCGCCGTCGACGCGGCCTCCCAGTCGCGACTCTCCCCCCCGCTGAGGACATCTTCGAAGACGTTCACGTCGTCCACGGTGACGCGGAGCCACGAGGCACCCTCGTCGGACACCGACACGCCGACCACGAAGCCCGCGGCGACCGTCTCCTCGGCTGACGCGACGATCTCCTCTTCGCTGACGCCCGGCACCACCGGCGTCTCCGTCTCGCTGGCCGCGGGCGCCTCAGAATCCGCCGGTTCGGGCAGCGGATCCGTGTCGGCCTCGCCGCCGAAGAGGCTCACCAGAGCCCAGCCGGCGAGCAAGATGACTACGACGGCGACTACGACGATGACGAGCCAGCGCGGGATCGAGTGCGCCTGCTCTCGGGCCGGGACCAGCGACTCCGTGAGATGCGAGTACATCGAGGCGGGTTCCTGCTGCGCGTCCTCCTCATCGAAGGCGTCGAGGAAGGGCTCCGCCGACACGCCGAGTGCGTCGGCGTAGTTCTGGATGTAGCCTCGCACGTAGGCGGGGCTGGGCAATTGGCGGTAGTCGTCGTTCTCCAGCGCGTCGAGCATCCGCCCGCGGATGCGCGTGCTGGCCGCTATGTCCGCCACCGTGACGCCCTGCCTCCTGCGCTCCGCGGAGAGCATCTCTCCGACGGTGCGGTGCGGCAGCTCGGCGCTGATGTCCTGGGGTATCTCCTCGTCCATGCGGCTATCCTACCAGTCGCTTCCGAAGTAGCCCGGTCACTCTTCGTCCTCGTCCGTGGCCTCGAACGCCTTCACGGCCTCGAGCCCTTCGACGTCCACGAGTACCTCGCGCGGTTTCGAGCCGTCGGGCGGTCCGACGACACCCTTCAGCTCGAGCATGTCCATGATGCGGCCGGCGCGCGCGTACCCGACCTTGAGTCTGCGCTGGAGCATGGAGGTGGAGCCCATCTGGGACACGACGACGATGTCCGCCGCTTCCCACAGCAGCGGGTCGTCGTCGCCGCCCACACTCGCATCACCGGCGCCCGTGGTCACCTTCAGCTTGAGGATCTCCTCGTGGTACTCAGGTTCCTCCTGCGCGCGCAGGTGATCGCAGACACCTTCGATCTCGGCCTCCGTCACGAGCGCGCCCTGCAGCCGCCTCGGTTTGGGCCATGCGGGTGTGGAGAAGAGCATATCCCCCGCGCCGACGAGCCGCTCGGCGCCGGACTGGTCGAGGATCACGCGGCTGTCGATGCTCGCGGAGACCGCGAACGCGATGCGGTGGGTGACGTTCGTCTTGATGAGACCGGTGATGATGTCGGCCGACGGACGCTGGGTCGCGACGATCAAGTGTATCCCCGCGGCCCGCGCGAGTTGCGCAAGGCGGCAGATGGAGTCCTCGACCTCCTTGGCCGCGATCATCATGAGATCGGCGAGCTCGTCGATCACGATCACGATGTACGACATGGGCGCGAGCGTCTCGTCCTCGGTCTCCTGTGCCCGCTCGTTGTACTGGGCGATGTTCCGAACCCCCGCCTTCTGGAGACGCCTGAGTCTCGACTCCATCTCCTGCACGGCCCAGTGCAGCGCGGACGCGGCCGCCTTCGCCTCAGTGACCACGGGGACGTAAAGGTGCGGGATGCCGTTGTAGAGGTTGAGCTCGATCCTCTTCGGGTCGATCAGGATCAGCCGGACCTCTGACGGCGTCGCGCGCATCAGCAGCGACA
>JAUVQN010000135.1 GCA_030598125.1 Coriobacteriia bacterium
GCGTGACGGGACCTCGGCCGAAGTTCTTGGCCGTCGTCCACATGCCCTTCAGTATGCCCGTGCCCCACACCACGTCAGCCCACCACCTTGAGCAGGATGCCGGTGAACAGGATCCCACCGAGCGAGACCGGGATGAGCGCCTTCCACCCGAGCGAGAGCAGCTGGTCGATCCTGATGCGCGGCTGCGTACCCCGAATCCACATCAGCACGAAGATGCCGAAGTAGACCTTGAGTACGAAGACGACCGGCGCGACGGCCGCGACCCACTCGACGGGCAGGAACGGCAGCGTCCAGCCCCCGAAGAAGAGCACGACGGCGAGCGCCGAGACGATGAACGAGTTGGAGAACTCCGCAAGGAAGAGGAAGCCGAAACGCATGCCCGAGTACTCCGTGGCGAAGCCCGCGACGAGCTCGGACTCGGCCTCCGACATGTCGAACGGCGTCTGGTTGAGCTCGGCGAGCGCCGCCACCAGGAAGAGGAGGAACGCGCCGAAACCGATCGGGTGGAAGATGTACCAGCGCGGGATGACCGCCCAGGCGCCCTGCTGCGCCTCACTGATGACGCCCATGTCCATCGTGCCCGCCAGCATGATCACCGGGATCGCCGAGAGCAGCAGCGGCACCTCGTACGCGATCTGCTGCGCAGCCGCGCGCATGCCGCCCAGGAGCGACCACTTGTTGCTCGACGCCCAGCCGGCTATGAGGATCCCGATTGGGACCATCGAGAGCGCAGCGAACGTGTAGAGGACGCCGGTCTCCAGGTCGGCGATGACCCACGTCTCGGAGAACGGGAGCGCCGCGTAGGCGGCGAACGCGGGAACGAAGACGACGAGCGGCGCGAGCGTGAAGAGCCACTTGTCCGCGGCCCGCGGAGCGAAGTCCTCCTTGGTGAGGAGCTTCCCGACGTCCGCGACCGTCTGCAGCAAGCCCTTCGGGCCGACGCGGTTCGGGCCGATCCGCGCGTGGAAGCGGGCGAGCACCTTCCGCAGCATCAGGATGAGGATCACGCCGTTCGTCAGCATCAGAGCGAGCGCCGCGAGCACTCGGAGCGCCCCGTCCAGCCACGGGCTCATCGGTCGATCTCCCCCAGCACGATGTCGATGCTGCCGATGACGGCTACGACGTCGGCGATCATGTGCCCGGGCAGGATCTCGTCGATCACGGCCAGGTTGAAGTAGGACGGCGGCCGCAGCCGCATCCGGGTCGGCTTGTCCGAGCCGTCGGATACGACGTGCACGCCCAGCTCGCCGCGGGGCGACTCCACGGACGCGTACGCCTCGCCTTCCGGTGGACGGAGAACCTTGGGCACCTTCGCCATGTACGGCCCTTCCGGCATGCCGTCCAGGAGGTCGCGTGCGAGGCCGCCCGCGACCCGGATCTCCTCCATCCGCACCATGTAGCGGTCCCAGCAGTCGCCCTTGGAGCCCGACGGGATGTCGAAATCGAGCTCGCCGTAGGCTGCGTACGGCCGCTCCTTGCGCACGTCCCACGCCACGCCGCTGCCGCGCAGACAGGCGCCGGTGAGACCGAACGCCACCGCCGTGTCGCGGTCTATCACCCCGATGTCGCGCACGCGCGCCCGGAAGATCTCGTTGCCGGTCAGGAGGTCGTGGTACTCGGGCAGGTACGTGGACTCGAAGCGGTCGAGGAACTCGAGCATCATCTGCTCGGCCTTGGGCGTGATGTCGTAGAGCACGCCGCCGGGCCGCACGTAGTTGAACATCATGCGCGCGCCCGTGATCTCCTCGAGCACGTCGAGGACGGCGTCGCGGTCTCTCAGGATGTAGAGGAAGGGGGCCATCGCCCCGATGTCCATCCCGAAGGTGCCCATCCAGACGAGGTGGCTCGACAGTCGCGTGATCTCGCAGAGCAGCGAGCGCAGCCACCGCGCGCGGGCGGGCACCTCGATCTCCATCATGGACTCGAGGGCCCGGGCGAACGCGAGCTCTGTGTGCACGCCGGACAGGTAGTCCGCGCGGTCCAAGAGCGTCCCGATCTGATGGTAGCGGCGATGCTCCGAGAGCTTCTCGAGGCCGCGGTGCAGGTAGCCGAGCGACGCTTCGGCCGCCACGACCTCCTCGCCGTCGAGCTCCAAGAGCACGTGGAGCACCCCGTGGGTGGACGGGTGCTGCGGTCCCATGTTGACGATGAGGTGCTCGGTGGCGAACTCGTCCACGCCGCGGGGCACGCGCCTCAGGCCCTTCGGGAGCCCGGCGGGCGCTGACGCGCCCTCCGCGATGAGCACGGGCTCTCTCACGTCATCGTGCTCAGCCATCCCGCCGCACCTCCTCGTGCGTGCGCACGGCGGTCGATTTGAGCAGCAGCGGCTCCTCGACGGCGTCTGTGGTGAGGAGGCGCTTGGGGTTCGGGTGGCCCTCCAAGCTCAGCCCGAACAGCTCCGCCGTCTCGCGCTCCGGGTAGAGTGCGGAGGGATAGCTCGTCCACACCGACGCGAGCGTGCCGCCGTAGGCCAGGTCGGCGGTGACGTAGACGTCCTCGTCCAGCGAGATCGAACGCATGTGATACGTGACGACGAGGCCTTCTCCGGTGTCGGCGCCGAACAGGTCGAGCAGCATCTCGAAGCCGTCGGCCTTGAGCGCCTCGAGCACCCGCGGCGCGTCGGAGGTGTCGGCCCGGCACACGACGCCGAGTCCCTCCTCGGCGACCTGGACCGCACCGAGTCCGGCGCGCTCGAGATCAGCCGCGATCTTCGCCACGTCCGGCATCGACGCGCTCCTCCGCCCTTCGCTTGATGGCCTTCTGCAGCTCGAGGAATCCGTTCTGGAGCGCTTCGGGGCGCGGCGGGCATCCCGGGATGTAGACGTCCACCGGCACGATCTCGTCCACGCCGAGGATCACGTTCGGGTAGTCGCGGAAGGGGCCGCCGGTGCACGCGCACGCGCCCATCGCGAGGACCCACTTCGGCTCCGGCATCTGCTCGTACAGCGTCTTCAGGGAGACGGCCATCTTCTTGTTGACCGTCCCCGCGACGATCATCACGTCCGACTGCCTCGGCGAGCCCCTGTGGAAGATGCCGAACCGGTCGAAGTCGTACTTCGGACCGCCGGCGTGCATCATCTCGATCGCGCAGCACGCGATCCCGAACATGAGGTACCAGAGGCTGTGCCGGCGTGCCAGGTCGAGGAGCTGTTCGCTTCGAGTGAAGACGACGGAGTTCTCGCCTGTCAGACGGTCTAGCGCCACTCGAGCGCGCCCTCCTTCCACGCGAAGGCGAGCCCGACGCCGAGGATGCCGAGGAAGAGCACCATCTCGATGAGCACGTAGAGACCCATACTGCCGAAGGAGACCGCCCAGGGGTACAGGAACACGGTCTCGATATCGAAGATGACGAACAGGAGCGCGTAGACATAGTAGCCAATGCGGAACTGCACCCACGGCGGCCCGATCGGCTCGCTCCCGCACTCGTACGTGGCGAGCTTCTCGTCCGACGTGCTGCGATGCTGCAGCATCGAGGACATGGCGAGCGTCACCAGCACGAACAGCGTGCCTATCACGAAGAAGGCCGCTATGACCATGTAGTCGAAGGCGAGAGGTGCTTCCACCGCGAAACCCCCACGTCACCGAGTCGCCGCGCGACACTCCCCAGGTCGCCAGATAGCACGGCGGCCCGAACACCGTCGCAGGACGCGGGCCGGCCGGTCCGGGCGTAGCGTGGCCAGAATGTAGCACCTGTTGCCACCGTCTGGCAACGAACGTGGCGGGCACCACGAAGGCCCGCGGAAGGGCTCGCGGCC
>JAUVQN010000068.1 GCA_030598125.1 Coriobacteriia bacterium
GCCCCGCGACCGGCGGCAGCGCGCGAGCTCGCGCGCGACGTCGATGTGGTCGTGGTGGTCGGCGGGCACAACTCGGGCAACACGACGAGGCTCGCGGAGATATGCAGGGCGGTGAACCCCCGCGTCCACCACGTCGAGACGGCCGAGGAGCTCGGGGCGGACTGGTTCTCCGGCGCGGAGGCGGTCGGGGTGACGGGTGGTGCGTCGACGCCGCACGAGCAGATGAACCGCGTCATGGAGGCGATCCGCGAGATCGGCGAGTCAGCACCGGAGCCGCGGTGACCGCCCGCGGCGGCCTCGTCGCCGCGGTCGAGCGCGAAAGCCCGGCGGAGCGGGCCGGGCTGTGTCCCGGGGATGTCGTCGAAGCCGTGGATGGCCGACCGCTGACGGACGTGCTCGTGTGGTCGTGGGCGGCGGCGGAGGACCAGGTGGACGTGCGTGTCTCGTCGCCGGGCTCCCCCCCGCGACCGCTGGAGTTGGAGCGGGATCGCGGGGAGGCATGGGGCCTCGAGTTCGAAGGCGCGATCTTCGATGGCATCAGGACGTGCCGCAACGAGTGCACGTTCTGCTTCCTGGGAGGTCTTCCGGGCGGGTTGCGCCCGAGCTTGTACCTGCGCGACGACGACTACCGACTCTCCTTCCTGTTCGGCAACTTCGTGACGCTGACGAATCTCGAGGACGCCGACGTGGCTCGGATCGTCGAGATGCGGCTCACGCCGCTGCACGTATCGGTGCACGCGGCGGATGCAGATGTCCGACGACGACTCCTCTGCCCGCGGGAGGGCGACCGCGGGCTCGAGCGGCTGGACGAACTACTCGCGGCAGACATCGAGGTGCATGCGCAGATCGTGCTCGTTCCGGGTGTGAACGACGGCCCGGTATTGGACGAGACCCTCGGGTGGCTCGCGGCCAGGCCCGGTGTCGTGTCGGTCGGCATCGTGCCCGCCTCGTCGACGCGGCACACTCCCCGCGCGGGCGCGGCCTTGGATGCGGGGGCCGCCGCCGAGCTGTTGGGCGTCCTCGAGCCCTGGAGGACGCGGATGCGCTCGGAGCGTGGAGTGAGCTGGGTGCACGCGGCGGACGAGATGTGGCTCGCGGTGGGACGACCTCTTCCGCCGGGTATGGACTACGACGGATACCCGCAGTTCGAGAACGGGATCGGCCTGGTGAGGAGCTTCATCGACGAGTTCGGCGCTCTCGAAGCCTCTGGGGGGCACGGCCTGCGACCCGTCGGGACGCGGACGGACGGACGCCATCCGGCCCCGGTGCTCGTGACGGGCACGCTGTTCGCGCCGGTGCTCGAGGGCCTCGTGCGGGACTCGCTCGCCGAACATGGTATCCGCGTGCTCCCGGTACGGAACCGGTATCTTGGAGGCGACGTGTCCGTGGCGGGTCTCTTGACCGGCGAGGACATCGTGCGGGCCGTTCGGGACCACGGGGGGAGGGGGGACTACTTCGTGCCGGAGGTCGTCTTCAACGACGACGGCGTGACGCTCGACGACCAGACGGTCGAGATGCTTGCCGCCTCCACCGGTGGCGTCGTGCGTGCCGTCTCTGCGGACGCGCGAGGTCTGGTCGCGGCGCTGACGGGTACTGGAAGGGGATGGGTGGAGCACCGATGAGCATCCCCATCGTCGCCATAGTGGGGCGCCCCAACGTCGGGAAGTCCACCTTGGTGAATCGACTCGCGGACGTGAAGGAGGCTATCGTCCACGAGTCGAGTGGCGTCACGAGGGATCGCAGCTATCATCGTGCGGACTGGAACGGCCGTGAGTTCATGCTGATCGACACGGGCGGGATCCAGCTCGTCGACGACGACGTGTTCGGCGCTTCGATCCGGGCCCAAGCGCTGCTCGCGGCCGAGGAAGCCGACGTCGTCATAGTCCTAGTCGACGGCCGTTCGGGACCGACCGACGACGATGGCCAGGTCGCTCGACTCCTGAGCGGTTCGGGCAAGCCCGTGGTCCTCACGGCGAACAAGCTCGATACCCCCGGCGAGGTTGCGTCGATGCACGAGTTCTGGTCGCTGGGGCTCGGCGAACCGCATCCGGTGTCGGCCGTGCACGGGCACGGCACGGGTGACCTCCTCGACGTCGTGGTCGCCGCGCTGCCAGACGCGCCCACGATCGACGTGCCGGGAGCGATAGATGTAGCGATCGTCGGACGTCCGAATGCCGGGAAGTCGTCGCTGATGAACCGGCTCGTCGGGTTCGAGCGCGCCATCGTCGCCGAGTCGGCGGGGACCACGCGCGACGCGGTGGACACGGTGATCGAGCGGGACGGGCAGACGTACCGGTTCGTCGACACGGCGGGCCTGAGACGGCGCTCACAGATCGACGAGTCGGTGGAGTACTACGGGTTCGTGCGCGCCATGCGCGTGCTGGACCGCGCCGACGTCGCGCTCGTCGTCGTGGATTGCGGAGTAGGCATCACCACCCAGGACCAGCGGATCGCCTCATACGCGTGTGAGAAGGGATGTGCGATCGCGATCCTTCTGAACAAGTGGGACCTGCTCGACTCAGAGGAGGCTCGCGAGCGGCTCGAGGCCGATCTGCCACTGAAGCTCGGATTCGTCTCCTTCGCGCCGATCGTGAGGACGAGCGCGAAGACCGGCAGAAGCGTCGGCCGCGTGTTCGCCGTCATCGACCACGTGCACGAGAACCACGTCCGCACACATGCGACGAAGGCGCTCAACCGTTTCCTCGCGGACCTGAGGGCCGAGGGGCACACGATCACATCACAGGGACGGACGCTGCGGCTCAAGTACGTGACGCAGACGCGTGTCGCTCCGCCCGGATTCACGTTCTTCGCGAACCATCCGTCGCTCGTCGACGCGACGTATCGGCGATACCTGGAGAATCGCCTCCGGTCCTCGTTCGAGCTCGACGGGACGCCGGTCATACTCCGATTCAGGAAGGGTGACTAGCCCTGGACGTGGAGTCCGTCGCTCTCGCCCTCGCCGTGCTCGTCGGTGCCTACCTGCTTGGGGGGATACCGACCGCGTACGTCGTGGGGAAGCTCGTGTTCAAGACGGACATCCGCGAGTACGGTTCCGGCAATGTGGGTGCGACCAACGCCTACCGTGTGCTGGGGATGTGGCCCGGAGTGACCGTCGTCGTCCTCGACATGGCGAAGGGCTTCGCGGCCGTCGCCGTCGCAGCGTGGGTCTCTCCGGAGTCGTGGGAAGACTGGCTGATGGTCGGCGCGGCGCTGGCGGTCGTGGCCGGGCACACGTATACGCCTTTCCTCGGGTTCGCGGGCGGCAAAGGGATCGCCACCGGGGCGGGCGCGGTGCTCCGTCTGACACCCTGGTCGGTGGCACTGCTGGCCCCGGTCTTCTTCGGTGTGGTCCTGACGACGCGGATCGTGTCGCTGGGATCGCTGGCCATCGCGGTCCTGTATCCCGTCACCGTGCTGCTACTCTATGCGGACAGGCCGGCGACGACGGTGTTCGCGTTCCTCGCGGCGCCGCTCGTCATCTGGCGACACAGGGGGAACATCGGACGCATATTCAGCGGCGAGGAGCGGCGGATCTCGTTGCACTGGCGGGGTGTCCAGCGTACGAAGCGGGAGAGTGAGGACGCATGAGCAAGGTCGCGGTCATCGGCGCCGGTTCATGGGGCACCGCGTTCGCGGGTCTGCTGGGCGGAAAAGGCATCCAGGTGAACCTCCGGGCTCGGTCTCAGGAGGTCGCTCGCGGGATCGAGGATACCCGGCGCAATCCGCGCTACCTCTCCGATGTGGAACTGCCGGAGACCGTCCACGCGACGGTGGACTTCGAGGAGGCGCTCGACGGTGCCGACGTCCTCGTGTTCGCTACGCCGTCCCAGGCGGTGCGCGAGACGGCGACGTCCGTGGCGGCTATCTGCGCCGATGAGGCCGTGGCCGTGAGCCTGTCGAAGGGTCTCGAGGCGGGCACACGCCTGCGCATGACGGAGGTCCTCGGCGAGGTGTTCGGCGACATCGGGCGCACGGCGGCGCTCTCAGGGCCGAACCACGCCGAGGAGGTCTCGCGCGGCATCCCCTCCGCGACAGTCGTGGCCGCGTACGACGCGGATGTCGGCCTCGCACTGAGGGAGCTCTTCAACACGCCCGTGTTCCGCGTGTACACGAACGACGACGTCATCGGCGTCGAGATGGGTGGCGCGTCCAAGAACGTGATCGGGATCGCGTGCGGGGCCTCCGACGGACTCGGCTACGGAGACAACGCGAAGGCCGGTCTGATGACGCGCGGACTCGCCGAGATGACGCGGCTCGGTCGTGCCGTCGGCGCGAATCCCCTCACGTACATGGGTCTCGCGGGGATGGGCGACCTGATCGCCACGTGCACGTCTCGGCACAGCCGCAACCGCGCCCTTGGCGAGCTCGTCGCCAAAGGCGGCACGATGGATGACTTCTACGAAGAGACCCACATGGTCGCGGAGGGCGCGATGAACGTCGTAGCCCTGGACGACCTGGGGCGTGCCCACGGCTGTGATATGCCCATCACGAGACTCGTGCGCGATACGCTGTACGAAGGCTACAGTGCGACCGACGCCGTCGCGGAGCTGATGGGCCGGACCGCGACGGACGAACTGCACGACCTCGGCCTCGTGGAGGGAGACGACTCGTGAGCGACGCCGTCAAGATCTCGCCTTCGATCCTGTCCGCGGACTTCGGAGACCTGTCCCGGGCCGTGTACGTCGTGGAGGAGGTGGGAGCCGACAGCATCCACGTTGACGTGATGGACGGTCACTTCGTGTCGAACCTCACGATAGGACCACCGGTGATCAGATCGCTCAAGCGCAGCTGTACGGTCCCGCTGCACGCGCATCTGATGGTCGACAACCCGGACGACTCCCTCGATTGGTATCTCGACGCCGGCGTGGATGGCGTCACGGTCCACGTCGAGACCACGCGCCACCTGAACCGGGCGCTCGCCCACGCGAAGGAGTCCGGCGTGAAGGCCGGCGTCTCGTTGAATCCCTCCACGCCCATCGCAGCGCTCAGAGACGTGCTCGCGGACGCAGACCACGTCCTGCTGATGAGCGTGAACCCCGGTTTCGGCGGGCAGTCCTTCCTGCGCTCTGCGCTGCGGCGCCTGGACGAGCTCGTGGCGCTCGCGCGCGAGATGGGTGCGTCGCCGACGATCGAGATCGATGGCGGTATCACGGCCGCGAACGCGCCTGATGTGGTCAGAGAGGGCGCGCGCGTCCTCATCGCCGGCAACGCCGTGTTCGCCGCGGACGATCCCGGCGCGGCGCTGCGGGAGCTTCGGGCAGCGGCCGAGACCGGCCTCACGGCTCGGGACTGACGACGGAGGGCTGTCCGGGCATGCGCATCCAGGGCTCCGACGCCGCGAACGTCGCCGACCCGCACCTCCGCCGCGCGTACGAGCTCGCGACGCGGGGCGTCGGTCGTACGGCGCCGAACCCTGCCGTCGGGTGCGTGGTCGTGAAGGACGGCCGGATCGTCGGTGAGGGCCACCACATCGCAGCGGGAGCGCCACACGCGGAGATCGAGGCTCTTCGCGACGCTGGCGGTGCCGCGCGGGGCGCGACGGTCTACGTCACGCTCGAGCCGTGCGATCACCATGGGCGGACACCTCCGTGCGTCGCCGCGCTGGTGGAGGCCGGCGTCGCCGACGTCGTGATCGGGATGAAGGATCCCGACACCCGGGTGAGCGGCGGGGGCGCGGTCGCCCTCGCGGAGGCGGGCGTGACCGTGCGCATGGCGGAGGACCCCGGGCCCTTCGAGCGCCTGAACGCACCGTGGCTCCACGCCATCGAGACCGGGCGGCCATGGGTCCGTGCGAAGGTGGCTGTGACGCTCGACGGGCGCGTGGCGCTGCGCCCAGGCGTCCGGTCGCGGCTCACACGCGGGGGTGGGTACGTCACGTCGCTCGCCCGAGGGGTAGCCGACGCCGTCATGGTGGGCGCGTCCACGCTCGAGATCGATCGCCCGCGACTCACGGCTCGGGCTGAGGACGGTCGACCCTTGGAGCGACAGCCCATCCGAGTCGTCCTGTGCCGATCGTCGCTGCCCTCGCCGGACGCGGTCCGCGCGCTCTCCGAGGGTGGGGCCATCGTCCTGCTCGCACCCGACGGTCTCGAGCGCGAGACTCCGAGATCCTCGGATCGTACCGCTGGCGCCCGCATCATCCGCTACGACGCCGGTGCGGGCCTCGACGGTGCCCTTCTCGCACTGGCTTCAGAGGACGTGGAGCACGTGCTCGTCGAGCCGGGTCCTCGATTGCTCACCTCACTGTGGGACGAGGGCCTCATCGATCAGCTAGTGCTCGTGCACGCGGGCGGGATGGCTGGACGGGCGGCGCCCGCGCTCTACCGCGGGGGGACGGAGCCTGAGGCCGACGAGCTCGTCCAGGGGATGGTCGCCGTCGAAGCAGGCCTGGTCGGGGGCGACGCGGCGACGGTCTGGGAGCCTGTCTGAGCTCTTCCCAAGTGGTAGAGTTGTGTGCGCCGAGCGCAAGGTAGGTGTCGCATGTTCACCGGGCTCATCGAGTGCGAAGGGATCATCACACGCGTCGAGCGCATCCAGGGAGGGATGCGTCTGGAGGTGTATGCGCCCGAGTTCGGCCGAGACATGGCGATCGGCGACTCGATCTCGGTCGACGGCGCGTGCCTCACGGTGACGAAGTTCATCCGAGGGGCCTTCCTCGCGGATGTCGCGGAGGAGACGCTCGCCGTGACCACACTCGGACAGCTGAGTCAGGGCGCCCACGTGAACCTCGAGCGCGCCCTGCGCTTCAGCGACCGTCTGGGCGGCCATATCGTGACGGGTCACGTCGACGGTGTCGGCACGCTCGTGAACCGGCGTCCCGCGGGCAACTCGACCGTGTATCAGTTCCGGGCCCCGAAGTCGGTGCTCCCATACGTGGCCCCCAAGGGCTCGGTGGCCGTCGACGGCATCTCGCTCACGGTGGCGCAGGTCGTCCCGGAAGGGTTCACCGCCGCCGTCGTTCCCCACACCGAGGAGACGACGACGCTCGCCGACAAGCCGATCTCGTCGCCGGTGAACATGGAGGCCGACATGCTCGCGAAGTATGTCCGGCGGACGGTCGCCCAGTACATGGGACGTCCCGAGCCCGCGCCGGCGTCCCAGGAGCCGCGAGGAAGGCTCGGCGACATGCTGGGCGGGATATCGGAAGGCGGATGAGCGGCATGGAGCTCGATCGCGAGGACCACGCGGCCGTGTTCGCCTCCGTGGAGCAGGCGATAGAGGACTTCGCCGCTGGGCGGATGGTCATCATCGTGGACGACGAGGACCGTGAGAACGAAGGGGACCTCGCGCTACCCGCCGAGAAAGCGACCGCGGATGCCGTGAACTTCATGGCCACGCACGGACGCGGTCTCATCTGCCTGCCGATGTTCGCGGAGCGTCTCGAGGAGCTGCGCATCCCGCCGATGACGGACCAGAACACCTCGGCGTACGGCACCGCCTTCCATGTGAGCATCGGAGCGAAGGACCGGATCACGACCGGGATCTCGGCGGCCGACAGGGCGGAGACCATCAGGGTCGCGGTGGATCCGGCCA
>JAUVQN010000073.1 GCA_030598125.1 Coriobacteriia bacterium
GAAGTGAACCCCAGCCCAGGATTCGCCGGCGAGCCGGAAGGGGCCGCACCGGGGCGGCCCCTTCCCTCAGAGCGGCTCGCGAAGCGGACCTATCGACTGTCGCATCGCCGCCCTACCCGGCGCTTACCGACCTCCTCGGGAGCAGAGCGGCCGCCGCCGCGATGCCAGCTGCCACCAGCAGGAAGAGCGCGTTGTGGCCCGTGTGTGGGAGGTAGGGCTCATCGCTGGAGACCCGCTGAGCCGGCGCTGACCGCGCTGGCGCAGCGGGGTCATCGCCGACCGCGAGCAGACCGCGCCGGATCCGGATCCGGCGCGGGGGTGAACGGAGCGGACACTCCGACCGTGTGGGTGCCATCGTCGGACGCCTGCCACTCGAAGATGTCCGTCCCGACAGCCGTCTCGACGACGTCGGCCGTCGTCACCTCGAACACAGCACTCGCAGAGAGCGTGAGGGCGCTCTCACACGCGGCGGGGCAAGAGGCTGGACCCGGCCCCGGCCGCACCGCGGGCTCAGCCGGACGTGCCGCGAGCCTTCCGCTTCTTCGCCCTCTTCGGAGCGCAACCCGCGGCGAGCGCGCGCTTGAACACCTGGGCCATGGTCTCGACCGGCACGATGTCCAGGTCGTCGCGCACGTGCTCGGGCAGGAGCTCCAGGTCCTTCACGTTCTCCTTGGGTATGAGTACCGTCTCGACACCGGCGCGATGCGCGGCGAGCAGCTTCTCCTTGAGTCCCCCGATCGGGAGGACGTGCCCCCGCAGGGTGATCTCACCGGTCATCGCGACCTCCCTGCGGACGGGACATCCCATCAGGACGGAGGCGATGGAGGTGGCCATCGTGATGCCGGCCGAGGGACCGTCCTTGGGGATCGCCGCCGCCGGCACGTGGACGTGCAGGTCGGTGGATTCGGTGAAGTCCGGGGAGATGCCGAGCGTCTCGGCGTTGGTTCGTATGTAGGAGATGGCAGCGTGAGCCGACTCGCGCATGACGTCGCCGAGCTGGCCGGTGAGCGATACCTCGCCTTTCCCGGGCATCTTCGTGGCCTCCACGACGATCACGTCGCCGCCGGCCTCCGTCCACACGAGCCCGGTGGCCACCCCTACCTCATCGTTCTCCTCAGCGAGGCCATAGCTGAACTTCGGAGGCCCCAGGTAGTCCGTGAGGTTGCGGCTCGACACGCGCGTCTTGCCCTTGCGGCCTTCGACGACCTTGCGCGCTACCTGCCGGCAGATCGCCGCGATGTCGCGCTCCAGGTTCCGAACCCCGGCCTCGCGCGTGTAGCGCCGGATGATCTCGGTGAGTGCGGTGTCGGCGATGTCGAGCTTGCCTGGGGTGAGCCCGTTCTCATCGAGCTGTTTGGGAACGAGGTACTTCCGGGCGATGTGGAGCTTCTCCTCCTCTGTGTAGCCGGGGAAGTGGATGACCTCCATGCGGTCTTTGAGCGCCGGCGGGATCGGGTCGAGGAGGTTCGCCGTGGTGATGAACATGACGTCGGACAGATCGAAGGGCGCCTCGAGGTAGTGGTCCTGGAAGCTGTCGTTCTGCTCCGGGTCGAGGACCTCGAGCAGCGCGGACGTCGGGTCGCCGCGGAAGTCCATCCCGACCTTGTCGACCTCGTCCATCATGAACACCGGGTTCCTCGTGCCCGCCTGGCTGATGGACTGGATGATCCGCCCTGGCAGGGCACCCACATACGTCCTCCTGTGCCCACGGATCTCCGCCTCGTCGCGCATCCCGCCGAGGCTCATGCGGATGAACTTGCGGTTCAGCGATCGGGCGATCGCGCGGCCGATCGAGGTCTTGCCCGTCCCGGGCGGGCCGACGAAGCACAGGATCGGCCCTCGCATCTTGTCGGTCAGGCTATGCACCGCCAGGTACTCGAGCACCCGCTCCTTCACCTTCTCGAGACCGTAGTGGTCTTCATCGAGCACATCCTGTGCGGACTCGAGGTCCAGGTGCTCCTCGTCCTGGACTCGCCAGGGCAGACCTGTCAGCCAGTCGAGGTACGTCCTGATGACGGACGTCTCCGCGGCGGCGGCGGGCATCTTCGCAAGACGGCCGAGCTCCTTGCGAGCCTTCTCCTCGACGTCTTCGGGCATGCCCGACTGCGCGATCTTCTCCTCGTACTCCTCGATCTCAGCCTGCTGCTCGTCCGTCTGCCCGAGCTCTTGTTGGATCGCCTTGAGCTGCTCGCGCAGGAAGTACTCGCGCTGCGTCTCGGACATCTGGTCCTTGACCCGATCCTGGATCTTGGAGCCGAGCTCCAGTATCTCCACCTCCTTGCTCAGGAAGCGGGCCGTCTTCTCGAGCCGGTCCTTCGGCCGGAGCGCCTCGAGGATCTGCTGCTTGTCCTCGACGGACAGGTGCAGGTGGAAGGTCACGAAGTCCGCCAGCCGACCCGGCTCCTCTATGCCGGCGGCAGCCACCACGACCTCCTGGGGTATGGGCTTGCCGAGCCCGGCGGCCTTCTCGAAGTCCTGGACGAGCGCCCGCATCCGCGCCTCTATCTCGGTGTCGGTCCTCTCGTCCTCCTCGATGAGCTCGACCCTGGCCAGGAAGTACGGGTCCTCCTGTAGGAACTCGGTGACGCGGAAGCGCTGAACACCCTCGACGAGGGCCTTGGCGGTCCCGTCGGGGAGCTTCAACTCCTGCATGACGGTCGCGACGCAGCCGATCTCGTACATGTCCCCAGGGCTCGGGTCTTGCGTCTCCGCCTCGCGCTGCGTCACGAGCGCGACCGCGTGTCCCTTCCGCATGGCCTCCTCGAGCGCCTCGATGGAACGCTCCCGGCCCACGAAGAGGGGCACGACGAGGTTGGGGAAGAGCGTGAGGTCCCGGAGCGGGATCAGTGGCAGGATCTCGGGAATCTCGTCCCTGTCGTCGGTCTGTGACATCCGTCTGCGGACTCCTCCTCCAGAAGATGTGGGATACACTCCCCGTAGTTGGTAATACTACCCGTACGCCCCAGCCCCTCCATCTGACTCGCCTCTGCGGGTCTCCGGGGAAGGAGCGTCTTGGCCGCTCACTCCCAGACGACACTGCCGCCACGCGGCGCGATGCGCTCGCTCGCGCTGCGCCTCGCCTGCGTTCTGTGGGCCGCTCCGATCGCCGCCGTCGCCGTCGCGGCGCCGCCGGAGACACCGGCGATGGAGCAGGCGGTGACGGTCGAGGTCGTGCACGACGAGCCGTCGGTCCCACCTGACGGCGCCATAGGTCTCACGGTGGGCGTGGACGTCACGGTCCCCACCGAGTACCTGGAGGCGCGCATAAGGGTGCGACGCCCCTCGGGTGCGCTCCTCTACCAGAAGACGGAGATCGCGCACGAGATCGAGCCGGGCCGCCACGAGTTCCGCTTCGAGCGGGACCTGAAGGACCTCGAACTCGATGAGGGCAGGTACCCCATCGAGCTCAGGGTCCTGGCCTCCGGCTCGGGACCGACCGAGCTCACCGATCGCCTGCTCGTGGTCGACGAGGACCGGGAGCCTTTGCCCGTCTCGGTCGTCGCCCGCCTCGCGTGCTCTCCCTCGATCGATCCCTCGGGTCGATTCGTCGCAGATCCCGCGGCGTTCACGGGCTCTAGGGACGCGGCGAGCTCGCTTGCTAGGCTGGCGCTCGAGCGCCCGGGGCTCGCGCTGTCGACCGCGATCGCCCCTCTGACGCTCGATGAGTGGCTGCGCATCTCCGAGGGATACGAGACCGTCGGCCCGGCCGGCGTGGAGACGGTGCCCGACGACGACCCCTCGGCCCTCGCATACGCCGACTCGCTCGAGACGCTGAGAGAGGCGGCAGAGGGCGGCGTGCTCGAGTTCCTGGACGTGCCATTCGCCGACCCTGACATGGTCGGACTCCAGGTGATGGACGGCGTCGAGGACCTGACCGAGCACTACTCACGGGGCTCGTCGCTCTACCAGGCGGCGCTCGGCACGACCCCGAGCGCCGGCACGGCCGTCCGCGGCGACAGCCTGCCCGTCGAGGCCCTGGTGCCGCTCTCGGAGCACGGGATCGAGTTCGCGCTCCTGTCCCCGGACTCCGTCCGCTCCGGCGACGCGTCTGCGAGCCCCGGAGCGCGTCGCATGGAGGAGACCACGATGACGGCTCTTGTGATCGACGCCTCGATCTCCGCGTCCATCTCGGCCGGCGCGGACGCGAACGGCCTGCTGGACGGGCTCTTCGACCGACTCATCGAGAGCGACGACGGACCGGAGCCGGTGGTGGCGCTCGTTGACGTCGGCGAGGGCGCCGATGCCGACATGGACGACGTCGAGACGCTCCTCGTCGAGCTCGCGGGCATCCCATGGATCGAGTTCCAGACCGCATCCGAAGCGGCCGTCCGTCCGTCAGGTCCGGTCACGCTCCCCGAGCAGGCGGATCCGGGCAAGGCTGCCCCCCCGGGCTACTGGTCCGAGGTCGGCACCGCCAGGACCGCCGCCCACTCGTTCCGCACGGCGGTCGGAGAGAACGACCCAGAGGCCGACACCGCGGTGCGCGACGTCCTCGTCGCAGAGAGCCGCTGCTGGGCCGGACCTGACGAGAGCTGGGGGCTCGCAGAGCGTGGGCTCGCCTACGCGGCGGAGGCCGAGCGCGCGTCGACCGCCGTTCTCGGCGCGATCAGCGTCGCGGCGAAGGACATCACACTGGCCGGTTCCGGCGGGAAGATACCCCTCACACTCGTGAACGGGTCCGACAAGACCGTCGAGGTCGCGATCTTCACGGAGTCCGAGTCCGCCGAGGTGCTCGGGGACCAGCCGCTGATCGTGTCGCTGCGGCCGGCGGACAACTTCGTCGAGCTGCCCGTGGCGCTCGGTGGCGGCCTCGGCGACACGCTCACCGTGCGCGTCTACGCGGGGGATCTCGAGGTGGCCGCAACCGAACTGCGCGTTCGAGCGTCTTACCTGGACAGACTGGTAGTGGTGGCATCCGTCGTGCTTGTGCTCGGTGGGATGCTCTTCTACATTCGTCGAAGGGTGCTCAAGGGCCGCACCAGCGGGGACACATCCTCGCGGAGGCGAGCCGACTAGGGGACTGTGACATGCTCAAGAAGCTCATCAAGTGGGGTCTCCTGGCGGCGGTGGTGCTCCTGCTCATGTACGACGGGCTGACCTACGTCTTCGCGTACCTCGAGCTCGATGACGTGAGCAGGTCCGCCGTGCACCAGGCGGGCACCGCAGCCGCGGCCGGCCGCGATGCCGACGAGAGCTACGAGGCCGCGCTGGTGGTGACCGAGCCCGATGGCGTCGCGATCACCGCCTACGACCAGAATCAGGAGAAGGTCATCCTCTGGACCTCGAAGGACCTGGAGGGGACCATAGCGCTCGGGTACGTGCTCCGGGCAGCACAGTCGCAGCCCGTACCGACGGTCGACCAGCGTCACGTGTACTCGTTGCCCGGATCCGATCCATAGGGAGTCGCATGAGAACCATAGTCCTGGACACGAACGTGCTGCTGTCTGACCCGGAGGTCCTCGAGGCGTACCCAGGGTCGGAGATCATCCTCCCCGACACGGTGCTCGCGGAGCTCGACAAGATCAAGACGTCTCGCGCCGATGCCGACCTGCGGTATCGAGGGCGTTCCGTGAGCCGCGTGTTGTTCGAGCTGTCCGAGAAGGGACCGCTCGCCGACGGCGTCTCGCTGCCAAGCGGCGGAGAACTGCGCGTGGTCCACCTGGACAGCGACTTCCAGACACCCGAGGGACTCTCACTGAGGAACGCCGACGACCGCATCCTCGCGGTGGCGCTGCAGGTGTGCGAGTCGGGCTGCGAAGAGCTGACGCTCGTCACGAACGACCTCAACATGCTGCTCAAGGCGCAAGGGATGGGCATCGAGGTCGAGCGTCACGACGGCGGCGTCGACGAGGGCTTCGCCCGGCGCTATATCATCCGCCCCTTCCAGCGCTACCGGATCCCGATAGCCATCCTCGCGCTCGCGGTGGCGGTGTTCGCTGCGATCGTCGTCCTGACGCTCGTCTCGAGGCCGTCGGTCGGCGGGGGCTCGGGCTCTACCGAGGCCGTGCTTCCCGAATTCCGCGGTGTCCTATCCGAGCAGCAAGGGCGCATCCTGGACCTGCTGATCCGGATCGAGGAGAACCCGGAAGACCTGGATGCGGTCCTCTCACTCGCGAACGAGTACTACGACATGCGCGAGCACACCGGCTCCGTCGCGCAGGCCGAGCTCGCCCTCACCTACTACGAGCGCTATCTGCAAGCCCAGCCCGACTCCGACGACGTGCGGGTCGATCTCGCCATCACCAAGTACGTGCTCGGCGATACCGACGAGGCCATCCAGGAGGTCACGGTAGTCCTCAGCGAGGACCCTGACCACGTCAACGCCAACTACAACCTGGGCATCTTCTACTGGCAGGGTCGCGAGGACCTGCCATTGGCCGCAACCCAGTTCAGGAACGTGATCGCGCTGACGGAAGGAACGGACGACCCGGCATTCCAGCAAGTGAACGAGTTCGCCACGCAGAACCTGGAGCAGGTGCTGCTCGAGGCCGCAGACGCCGGGATCCCCATCCCGAACGAGGGGGAGGCATAGGGTGGAACCGATCGACATCGCCATCGTCGGCGGGGGGCCGGCGGGACTGACCGCCGCCCTGTACGCGGCACGGGCCCGTTCGAGCACTGTCGTCTTCGAGAAGGCCATGCCCGGAGGTCAGATCGTCACGACCGACTGGCTGGAGAACTACCCGGGCTTCCACGAAGGGCTGTCCGGCGCCGAGATCGCGGAGCTCATGCATGAGCACGCGGCGAAGTTCGGGGCCGAGTTCCGAGCCTTCGAGGAGGTCGAGCGGATCGAGCCGGTGGACATGCACTTCGTGCTCACGGTCGACGGCAAGGAGCTCCCGGCGCGCACCGTGATCCTCGCGACCGGCGCCGTCCCAGCGAGGCTCGAGGTGCCTGGCGAGAGCCACTACGCGGGACGAGGGGTCTCGTGGTGCGCCACGTGCGACGGCGCCCTCTACAAGGACAAGGTCGTCGCGGTGATCGGCGGCGGCGACGCCGCGATCGAAGAGGCCATCTTCCTCACCAAGTTCGCGAGCAAGGTCTGCGTGATCCACAGGAGGGACGAGCTGCGCGCCACCAAGTGCATCCAGGAGCGCTGCTTCGCCAACGACGGGATCGAGGTCCTGTGGAGCCGCGTGGTCCGTGAGATCGAGGGAGACGGCACGCGCGTGCCCGGACTCGTGCTGGCGTCGACCAAGGGCGAGGACGACCTGAGGCTCCCCCTGGACGGCGTCTTCGAGTTCGTGGGCGTCATCCCGGCGAGC
>JAUVQN010000153.1 GCA_030598125.1 Coriobacteriia bacterium
CGCTCGGCGACGCGGACGCGCCGCTCGCGCGCGTGTTCCAGTACCGGGTCGCCGGCGAAGGGGCGCTCGAGGGCCACGCCGTCGGCAACCTCATCATGGCGGCGCTCGACGACATCGAGGGCGGTCTTCCCGCAGCGATCGCGAACGCGAGCGCATGGCTCGGCGCGCGGGGGGATGTGTTCCCTTCGACGCTCGAGGACGTGCGGCTCAGCGGCGTGGACCGGGACGGGCTCCGCATCGACGGTCAGGCCGCGATCGCGCACAACGGTACCGCCATGGCCCATGTGGATCTCGTCCCGCCGACCGTCGACGCATACCGACCCGCGGCGGACGCCATTCGCGACGCGGATGTGGTCGTCATCGGCCCGGGAAGCCTCTACACGAGCGTCATGCCGAATCTCCTGGTCCCGGGCATCCGCGAGGCGCTCCGCGAGGCCCGGGGCACTCGCGTCTACATGTGCAACGTGGCGAACCAGCGGGGAGAGACGACCGGGCACGACGCCGCGGACCATGTCGAAGCCCTCTTCGCACACGGTCTTGAGGGCGGCATCGACGTGGTGGTCGTCCACGACTCCGACGCCGTGCCGCTCCCCGAGGCCATCGAGCCGGTCGAGTCCGGCGCCGAGGTCCAGGAGCGCATCCGTGCGCTCGGTGTCGCGGTGCTCACGGCGCCGCTCGCCGGGCCGGCGGATCCCGCGCACCACGACCCGGTCGCGGTCGCTCGGGTGATGCGAGAGGTGCTCGAGGGCGGAGAGGCTGCGTAGTGTCGTTCACCGCGGAGGTCAAGGACGAGCTCTCGCGCATCTTCCCGAAGCGCACGTGCTGTCCCAAAGCGGAGCTGTCCGCTCTCGTCAGGGTCGAGGGGACGCTCCACGTGACCGGCAAAGAGCACTACCGGCTCGAGATCGCCACGGAGACCGCCCCCGTCGCACGGAAGACGATCAAGCTCCTGCACGACGTCTACTCGGTCAAGACAGAGCTCACCGTCCGGCGCTCGGTGCTGCACAAGGCGAACAACTACCTCATCACCGTGCCGGCGCAGCCCAGACTGCCCCAGGTCATGAACGATCTGGGCATCCTCGACGACTCGCTGAGCATCGCGTACGGCATCGCGCCGCGCCTCGTCCGCAAGGACTGCTGCGCGATCTCGTATCTGAGAGGCGCGTTCCTCGGCGGTGGGTTCGTCGCGGACCCGCACGGTGACTTCCATTTCGAGCTGACGGCGGAGACGGAGGAGCTCGCCGACGACCTCGTGGCCCTGATGGGTCGCTTCGGCATAGAGACCAAGACCATCCAGCGGAGGAGCCTCCACGCCGTCTACCTGAAGGGGGCCGAGCCGATCGTCGACTTCCTCGCGCTGGTCGGCGCGCACCGGGCGCTCCTCAGGACTGAAGACGTGCGCATCATCAAGAGCATGCGCAACGAGGTGAACCGCCTGGTCAACGCGGAGACGGCGAACGTCGTGAAGGCGACCGGTGCAGCGGTGCGACAGCTCGAGGACATCCGCGTGGTCGCCGAGGGCACGGGGCTCGACAACCTGTCGCCCGCGCTGGCGGAGCTGGCGTACCTCAGACTCGAACACCCGGATGTGAGCCTGCGGGAGCTCGGCGAGCTCGCCGAGCCGCCGTTGTCGAAGTCGGCGGTGTATCACAGGATGAGACGGATCGAGGAGATGGCTTCCGAGGCGCGAGGAACGGGAATCGAGGAGTAGAGGGACCGAGGACGGGGACGGACCCGAGCGGTCGTCCACGCACAACGAGGAGGAGATCCATTTGGCGATCGACGTCGGCATCAACGGGTTCGGACGGATCGGGAGGCTCGTCTTCAAGGTGTGCCACGCAGATCCAGACATCGAGATCGTCGGGATCAACGATCTCACGGACGCTGCCACGCTGGCGCACCTGCTCAAGTACGATTCGGTCCACGGCCGCTTCCCCGGCACGGTCGAAGCGGACGGCGACGCGCTCGTCGTGGACGGCACGCGGATACCGACGTCGGCGGAACGCGATCCGGCCCAGCTTGCCTGGGAGGCGCGCGGCACGGACGTCGTTGTCGAATCGACGGGCGTGTTCAGCGACGCGGACAAGGCGAAGGCGCACGTCCTGGCCGGCTGCCACAAGGTCATCATCACCGCGCCCGCCAAGAACGAGGACATCACCGTCGTGCTGGGAGTCAACGACGACCAGCTCGATCCCGCCAAGGACCAGATCATCTCGAACGCGTCGTGCACGACGAACTGCCTCGCACCGGTGGCGAAGGTCCTGATGGACAGCTTCGGGCTCAAGCGGGGCTTCATGACCACGATCCACGCGTACACGGGCGACCAGCCGCTGCTCGACTTCCCGCACAAGGACCTCAGGCGCGCCCGCGCCGCGGCGCTTTCCATCATCCCGACCACGACCGGCGCCGCCGCGGCGATCGGGCTCGTCATCCCCGAGCTCAA
>JAUVQN010000003.1 GCA_030598125.1 Coriobacteriia bacterium
ACATCGTGTCGAACTTGGCATCGCCGTTCGCGAAGAAGACGATCGCGGCGACGAGCAGCAGGATGTTGCCGGCGGTCAGCCGCAGCGCCTGCTTCGCGGAGACCGAGAGGAGCGCGTCCTTGCGCTCCCCGAGCGACACGCGCGTCGCGTAGATGGGCGCGAGACGATAGATCCTGTTGATCTCCCGCACGTACTCGCGCGTGCGCTTCTCCTCGCTGATGTGTGCGATGCGCTTCCGCGGCGCGCGCACGAGCTGAAAGTAGAGCCCGACGAGGAGACCCGCCACGAAGAACCAGGCGAGGAGACCGAGCTGCAAGCCGACTCCGTAGTTCTCGGCGAGACCGAGGACGAGCGAGCCGAGGACCGCGCCGGGGATGTTGCCTATGCCGCCGAGCACGGCCGCGGTGAACGCCTTGAGACCGAAGAGGAAGCCCGCGTCGAACTTCATCGACCCGTAGTACATGGCTACGAGGAACCCGCCGATCGCCGCGAGTGCGGAGCCGACGACGAACGTGAACGCGATCGTCCGGTTCGTGTCGATCCCCATCATCTCGGCCGCCTCCATGTCCTGCGAGGTCGCGCGCATCGCCTTTCCGATGCGTGTCGATCTGATGAGGTACGTCAGGCCGGCCATGAGCAGCAGCGACACCACGATGATGACGATCGCGAGCACCCTGATGCGCACGCCGAAGACCGTGATGAACTGCGACGGGATGACCGCGGTGGACATGATGATCGGCTTGGTGCCCCACACGAGGATGATCGCGTTCTGCAGGAAGATCGAGACGCCGATCGCGGACAGGAGCGGGATGATGCGCGACCGCCCGCGGAGCGGACGGTAGGCCACGCGCTCGATCAGCCAGCCGAGCGCCGATGTGAGCACGACGGAGACGACCACGGCCAGGAAGAAGTACCCGACCTTCACACCGAGCGGCGTCGTCGCGTCGATCGCGGCCCAGATGAGCACCGTCGCGGCCAGGTAGCCACCGATGGTGAAGACCTCACCGTGCGCGAAGTTGATGAACTCCAGGACGCCATAGACCATCGTGTAGCCCAGGGCGATGAGCGCGTAGATCATGCCGACGGTCAGACCTGAGACCGTGAGGCTGAAGACCTGCTCGAAGCTCATCCGTCGCTGCTCCTGTCATCGGCCCGCCGAGGCATCTCGCGGTCACCAGGGGGTCGGGATGCGCGGGCCGGCGCTCGTGACCTGGCACACCGTAGCAGAACCGGGCCGGAGCAGGCAAAAGGGCGCGGGGCCTGTGCCCCGCGCCCTTCTCGCGCGAACGGTGTGCGCAGCGGATCCCCGTGGGGCCGCTCGGCGCTACCGCGTGCTACTCGCTGATGAACACCCAGGTGCCACCCTGATACTCGAAGCGCGGGATGAGCGCGGTGCCTGCTCCGCTGGGCGTGGTCACATCGCCCTTCTCGTCGAAGGACAGGCTGCCCTGGACACCGTCGAACTCGATCGTGTGGAGCGCGTCGAGGATGTCGGCACCGTCCAGAGACTGGGCCTCCTCGATCGCCATCACGAGCGCGACGTAGGCGTCGTGGTTGTTCTCGGCGTACGGACCCGCCGCGACACCCTCCTCCTCTTCGAACCTCGTCGCGAACTCCTCGAACCCGGGCATCTCGTCCGGGGCGAGGCCACCGAAGGTCGCGAGCGCGCCCTCGACGTTCTCCGCGCCACCGGCCTCGTCGCCGATCTCGTCGGACTTGATGCCGTCGCCGCCCATGAACTGGGTCTCGACGCCGGCCTCGGTGAGCTGCTTGAAGAGCAGACCGGCCTCACGGTGGTAGCCCGTGAAGATCACGGCGTCAGGAGCGAACGCACCGATGTTCGAGACCTGGGCGGAGAAGTCGGTGTCGCCCTCCTGGCCCTGCTCGCGCTGGCTCTCGATGCCGAGGTCCGCGAGGTTCTCCTCGACGATGTCGGCGAGACCGACCGCGTAGTAGCCGCGGTCGTCCATGACGGCCACCTTCGCGTATCCGTTCTCATCCGCCCACTCCGCGATGGCAGCGCCCTGGAGGTCGTCCCTCAGGCACGTGCGGAGGAAGTTCTCGAAGTCGCCGTTGGTGAGGTCGGGGTTCGTGGCGGACCCGGAGATGACCGGGATACCCGCGTCCTGATAGATCGGCAGCGCGGCGTTCGTGTTGCCGGACGTGAGCGCGCCCACGACGCCGACGACACCCTCATCGACGAGGTTCTGCGCGACGACGGACGCCTCTGCCGGCTCGCCCTTGTCGTCCAGCACGATGAGCTCGATCTCGTACGTCGTACCATCGACCTCGACGGTACCGTAGTCCTCGTTGGCGATCCGCAGGCCACCCTCGGCCGCGGCACCGTAGTCGGCGAGACCACCGGTGAGCGACGTGTGCACGCCGATCTTCAGCGTCTCGGTCGCTTCGGCATCCTCATCGCCGTCGCCCTCATCGTCCTCGTCCGTCGTGCAGCCCGTCAGCATCATGGTCGCTGCGAGTGCCACGGCGAGCGCGAGTATGAGGGACCACTTGAGTCGGTCCTTCCACATACGGCTAGCTCCCTCCAGTCAGGTCAGTCCATTCGGTCAAGTGCATATTGTAGCAACAACGAAACCCCAGTCCAGTGCGGGACGCTGCGCGGAGCCGTCCCGGCTGCCGCGCAGAGCCGTCGTACGCCGACCGCGCCCGACGCTCGGTGGTAGTATGGACGTCCGCCGCGACCGGATGCCGCTTCGCGGGGCCGCGGCGCCATCACACGACCGACGAGGAGGTCCGCACACCATGTCCTGGGGTCTCGAGAACCGCCTGTCGCGCATCATCCGGCCCGAGACGGGCCGCACCGTCATGCTGGCCGTGGACCACGGCTACTTCCTCGGTCCGACGAGCGGGCTGGAGTGCCCGAACTCCACGTGCATGCCGCTCGCGCCGTACGCGGACACGCTCATGCTCACCCGTGGCGTGCTGCGCAACTGCATCGACAGCTCGGTGGACACGCCCATCGTCCTCAGGGTCTCCGGCGGCAACAGCGTACTCGAGGAGGACCTCTCCAACGAGACGATCATCACCTCGGTGGAAGAGTGCATCCGCATGAACGCGGCGGGGATGGCGCTGTCCATCTTCGTCGGCGCGCCTCATCAGCACCAGACGATCGCGAACCTCGCCAAGCTCGTCGACGAGGGAGAGCGCTACGGCATCCCGGTGCTCGCGGTGACCGCCGTGGGCAAGGACATGGTCCGCGACACGCGCTACATCGGTCTCGCGACCCGGATCGCCGCCGAGATGGGTGCGCACATCGTCAAGACGTACTACTGTGACGACTTCGAAGAAGTGGTCCGCACCTGTCCGGTCCCCATCGTCATCGCCGGCGGGAAGAAGATCCCCGAGCGCGAGGCGCTCGAGCTCGCTTCGAACGGTGTGGCGAGCGGGGCGGTCGGCGTCGACATGGGCCGGAACATCTTCCAGTCCGATTCTCCGATCGGCATGATCAAGGCCGTCCGCGCCATCGTCCACGACGACGTCTCCGTGGACGCGGCCTACGACATCTACCGCTCCGAGAAGGCCGACAGCGGCGCGGCCGCTCCTTCCTCCGGCGATCTCGAAGACGACCGCAAGGTCTAGTCGCACCCGATGCGCGTCGCCGTCTACCACAGCAACTCCGACATCCGTATCGAGGAGCGTCCCGTCCCCGAGATCGGGCCCGACGAGATCCTCATGCGCGTCCGGGCTTCGGGCATCTGCGGCTCCGACGTGATGGAGTGGTATCGCGTCCCGAAGGCCCCGCTCGTGCTCGGCCACGAGGTCGCGGGTGACGTCACCGAGGTGGACGGCGGGGTGGACGGCGTGCGGGTCGGGGACCGCGTCGTGGTCACCCACCACGTGCCGTGCGAGGCGTGCCACCTGTGCGAAGCGGGTCACGAGACGGCGTGCGAGACGCTCCACACCACGAACTTCGATCCGGGCGGCTTCTCGGAGTACGTCCGCGTCCCGCCGCTGCAGACCGACCGTGGCGTCCTCGTCCTTCCCGACGATGTCTCGTACGAGGACGCCTCCTTCGTCGAGCCGCTCGGCTGCGTCGTGCGCTCGCAGGAGCGGGCCGGCGTACGTCCGGACGACACCGTGCTCGTCATCGGCAGCGGCATCTCGGGGCTGCTGCACATCCGGCTCGCGCTCGCGCTCGGCGCGCGCCGGGTCTTCGCCACGGACGTGAGCCCCTACCGCCTCGGATGGGCGCGCCGCTCGGGCGCGGCCGAGGCCTTCGACGCGATCGCCACCGGCGAGGAGTTGCCCGCCCTCGTACGGGATGCGAACGACGGTCGCCTCGCGGACCTCGTGCTGCTCTGCACGGGCGCCCGCACGGCCATCCCCCAGGCGCTCGACTGCCTGGAGCCGGGCGCGACGTTCGTCTTCTTCGCGCCGCCTCCGCCCGACGAGCCCCTCGAGATGCCCATGGCGGAGCTGTGGAGGCGAGAGGTGACGATCCGGACCGCCTACGGCGCGGCGCCGGGCGACCTCGCACGCGCGCTCGAGCTCATCGAATCGGGGGAGGTGCGCGTGGGCGATCTCGTGACTCACAAGCTGCCGCTCGACGAGATCGAGCGCGGCTTCCAGCTCGTCGCCGACGCGAGCGAGTCCGTGAAGGTGATCGTCGAACCGTAGCGGCGGGCCGCTACTCGTCGCAGGCCATCTGCCGCTGGTACTCGAGCGAGCGGGCGAGCTTGTAGAAGTCGCTGTCGCGCTCGATGAAGCGGATCCTCGTACGGAAGGTCGCCGGATCGATCAGTTCGGCGAAGGGGATGTACTTGAGAGCCAGCTGTCCCTCGACGCTCACCATGACTCCCGACAGGCCCTCCTCGACCAGCGCCCTGAACGCCCCCACTCCCAGCTGGCTTCCGAGCAGGACGTCGAACGCTGCCGGTTCGTTGCAGCGGGTCTCGTAGCCGATCTGCTTGTTGCGGACCTTCATGGGGTCGGCGAAGCACGCGTCCGCCTTCTTCTGCACCCGCTCCGTGAGCATCCGGCCCACTTCCGCCTTGCCGAGACGGACGTTGCCGTGCAGGTCCACCTCGGTGGGACGCTGGGCCTCCGGGAGACGGTCGGCGAGGCCCTCCGCGATGCATACGGCTCCGTAGCAGCGGCCGTCGTCCTTGCGAGCGGTCATGAGCTCGACGATCTCGTCGGCGCAGGCGTCGAGGTCGAAGTCGCCGTCGACGTCTTCCACGCTGATCATCTTGGTCGCGTTCCCCGCGATGCCAGCCGCGTACGTGAGCCAACCGGCCTTGCGGCCCATGAGCTCGAGGATCCACCAAGACGACGTGGACTTGGCGTCGGCGAGCAGGTTGCGTATCTCCCGCGCGGCGAAGTCCGCTGCGGACGTGAAGCCGAACGTCCAGTCGATACCGTAGTAGTCGTTGTCGATCGTCTTTGGGAGGTGCACGAGCGAGAGCGGCTCGAGATCGTCCCGCACCTGTTGCAGTTCGTAGAGGTAGTTCGCCGTCTTGAGCGTGTCGTCGCCGCCGATCGAGATGAGAGCGTCGACGTCGAGGCTCGTGAGCGCGCGGTGCACGGCGAGCAGTCCTGCGCTCTTCTCCTCATCGAGCAGGTCCTCGCGACTCTCCACCGGCTTGCCCGGGTTCGCCCGCGACGTGCGGAGGATGATCGCGCCGTCGTGGCGGATGCCGGAGACATCGTCCACCGTCAGCCGCCGGTAGTCCTTCTTCTCGACGAGCGGATCCTCGGGGGTCCAGTTCGCGAGGTGGTAGTAGCCGTCCAGGAACCCGTATACCTCGATGCCGGCGTTCACGAAGTTCATGACCGCCGCGGAGATCACCGCGTTGGCCGCGGGCGCCGGTCCACCCGAGAAGAGCATCCCGACGCGCTCGGCCTTCCTCGTCTCAGCCATGTCTCTACCCCTCCCCGCCGCCTCGCTAGCCGACTCCGGTGAACTCCCCGATCGAGCGCAACCGCTCGTACCGCTCCTCGACGAGAGCGTCGGCTTCCCGTTCCGACAGCGCGTCCAGGGCCGAGACCACCGCTCGCCCGACATCGCCGATCGCGGCCTCGGGATCGCGATGTGCGCCGCCTCGCGGCTCCCCGACGATCTCGTCGGCGAGTCCCAGATCGACGAGATCCTGGGCGGTGAGGGCGAGGCTCGCGGCCATCTCGCCCGCACGGTCCGTCTCGCGCACGAGGATCGAGGCGCACGATTCCGGTGTGATGACGGAGTAGTACGCGTGTTCCAGCATGATGAGACGGTCGCCGAAGCCGATGGCCAGCGCCCCCCCGCTGCCGCCCTCTCCGATACCGACGGCGACAACGGGCACGCGCACGCTCGAGAGGGTGGCCAGGCACTCGGAGATGGCCCACGCCTGGCCCCGCTCCTCGGCCCCGACCCCAGGAGACGCGCCCGGCGTGTCGATGAAGCTCACAATCGGCAGTCCGAGCTTGTCGGCGAGCCGCATGCCCCTGCGCGCCTTCCGGAGCCCTTCGGGATGCGCCATGCCGAAGTTGCGCTCGGCGTTCTCCCTGGCCGTCTTGCCCTTCCTGTGCCCGAGCACGACGACCCTGCGTCCCGCGACCGTCGCCAGCGCGGTGAGCACGGCCGGATCGTCCCTGAACGCCCTGTCTCCCCTGAGCTCGACGACGTCCGTGAAGAGCGCCGCGACGTAGTCCTGCGTCCGTGGGCGGTCGGGATGCCGGCTCACCTGGACCTTCTCCCACGGCGACAGCGCCGAGTAGAGGGTCCCTCGGAGCTCGTCCACCTCGACGGTGAGCTCCTCTATCTCGCGCGCGAGATCCGGCTCTTCGCTGACCTCGAGCTCCTTGAGCGAATCGAGCTTCGACTCGAGCTCGGCGAGCGGCCGCTCGAAGCCCATCACGTAGCGCTTCACGCCACGCTCCCGCCGCCGTCGCGCGGCACCAGGTAGCGCAGCAGGGAAGCGACCCTCGCCGCGATCGCGTCACGGGACACCACCTCGTCGATCATGCCGTGCGCCAGCATGGACTCGGCGGACTGGAAGTCCTTCGGCAGCTTCTCGGACGTGGTCTGCTCGATGATGCGAGGTCCCGTGAACCCGACCCGCGCGCCAGGCTCCGCGAGCGTCACGTCGGCGAGCGTCGCGAACGACGCGGTGACACCGCCTGTCGTCGGGTGCGTGAGGACGGCCACGTAGCCGAGACCGGCGGCATCGTGTCGCGCGACCGCGGCGGACGTCTTCGCCATCTGCATGAGGGAGAGCATGCCCTCCTGCATCCGCGCCCCTCCGGACGCGATCGCGAGCACGACCGGCAACCGCTCGGCAGTGGCGAGCTCGAACGCCCGGGCCACCTTCTCTCCGACGGCGGAACCCATCGAGGCACCGATGAAGCGGAAGTCCATCGCGCCGACGATGGCGGGGGCGCCCCCTATCGTCGCCTTCCCTACGAGGATGGCCTCGTTGAGGCCCGTCCGCTCCCGCGCGCCGGCGAGCTTCTCCGCGTAGGGCGTACCGGCGGTGAACTGCAGCGGGTCGCGCGAGGTCAGCCCCTCGTCAATCTCCTGGAACGTCCCGGGATCCACGAGCGACGCGATACGCTCGCCCGCGGACATGGCCATGTGGTGCTCGCATTGCGGACAGACGCACAGGTTGTCGGCGCGCTCGCCGCCGTACATGATGCGGCCGCACCCGTCGCACTTGTGCCACGCGCCCCTGGCCGCTTCCGACCTGCCCTGTGCGGCGTTCACGGGCGCGTAGCGCCGCCTGTCATCCCGAGCCTTGAACCAATCCCGTACCGGCATCGCGTCCTCTGGCGATAGGACACCGCCAGCGCACGCCGACGGTGCCGAATGGGCTCCACCCTCCCGCGACCTTACACGGAGCCGAGAGGCCCTACAACGAGAAGTCCTCTTGGCCCTCGAAGACATTGACGGCCGTCTCCGCGTCGCCGTCCCCGAGCGTGATGGAGGAGATCGCCTTCGTGAGGCGGACGGCTTCTTCGAGGTCGCGCTGGTGGATGTTGCGCCCCGTGGCGTTGCCGATCGCGCCGCCCACGTGGATCTGCTCCCAGAGCTGCGTGAGGAACGTCTTGGCATCGACGGTCGAACCGCCTGCGCACACGAGCCCGGTGCGGCCGGAAGCCTTGGAGGCTTCCGTCAACAGATCGGCGGAGCTCGCCTCGTCCGTGCCCTTCGGAGGGTTCACCTTGACGAAGTCGGACCCGAGACAGCACGCGACACCCGCCGCGCCGGCGATGAGATGCGGATCCTTCTCGTCGGCGACGGCCTTGCCCCGTGGATAGAGCCACAACACGACGATGAGCCCGTTCGCGTGGGCATCGGCGATGAGCTGGCCCGCTTCCGCCATCATCTGCGACTCGTACTCGGAACCGATGTAGATCGTGTAGCCGACGCCGACGACGTTCACGCCGCTGTTCCGCATCTCGACGACGTTCCACAGATCGTAGAGCTGCGGGCTGTACGGATCGTCCTGCGACGTCTTCACGAGGTTCGTCTTGGAGTTGATCTTCACCAGGTCGTTGATGTCGGGGTAGTCGGCGGCGTAGAGCGCGACGAGACCGCGCTGCCCCGCGAGCACGCCGACCACACCCTGGCTCCCGATGCGGAAGAGGTGCTCCGGCTCCGCGTCGGCCTCGGCGATGCCCTCCCCGTAGAAGTCGTCGTTCAGGTGCTCGATCTTCTGGTCGCACGCGTAGAGCATGAGCCGGCCCGTGCCCCTGGTGGCCTTCATGTAGTTCTCCACGTACAGCTCGCGCGCGTCCTCGGGTACGTCTGCCGGTACCCTGACATCCGGTGGCGTGATGCTCGGCATGATCCCCTCCCGTGATCTCGGTCCTGCGGCCCCGCCTTCGAACGGGGCGCTCCACAAGCGTCCACTAGAGTAGGTTATGCCCCAACTGGGCGCCAACGTGCGCAAGGAAGGCGGCGCCTCGTGGGCACCGCCTTCCGCGGGTGCGTGTCCGGCTCGCCCGATACCGGGGCCCGGGTCTACTTGGGAGCGAGTCCCTTCAGCGTCTGAGCGACGGCGTCCAGGAACTTGCCGAAGAACTCCTCAAATTTGCCGATCTCGTCGTTGCCCGACGCGGTGATGGCACCTTCGACGTCGTAGTCGCCGCCGAGGAGTCGCGTCGAGACATCCTCGAGCGTCGCGACCATCCTGTCCAGCCTCCCGAATACGAGCGAGTTCAGGACGAGCAGTATGACCGCGAGCAGGACAGCACCGAGGACCGCGATGCCGATGAGCACCGTCGTCCACGTCTGCTGCAGCTCGTCGGCGACCTCGGTGATGTCGTGCATGATGAACACGACACCGGCCTGCTCGCCCGCGTTGTCGTAGATGGGGAACGCACCGCGCGCGTACGTGCCGTCATCGACGTCGACGGTCTCGAGCACGATGCCTTCATCGGGGATCCCCTCGAGGTCCACGCTCTCATCGAGGATGATCTCGTCCTCGCGCGTGTTGTCCATGACCACGAACTCGCCGTAGTCGTCCCAGTTGTCCTCCGTGTCGCGCGTCTCGTGGAAGTCCGCGTACGCGTCGCGATCGAGCCGGCCTTTCCAGATGACGAGCGCGAAGTCGTCGCCGGACGCTTCATGCATGCCCTCGAAGAAGTGGCCGATCTCCTCGCCGAACTCCATGTAGCCGATGAGCTCGCCCTCGTCGTCGTACCAGGGGCGCACCACCCTGAGCGCGAACGCCGTCTTGCCGAGGTCCTTGCCCGCGCCGACCTCCTTCGTGTCGACCGCCGCCAGGTAGGTCGAGCGCGGGACCTCGTCGCCGTCCTTGTCGAAGTTGTGCACGCGCAGGAAGACCGTGGAGTCGGGCTCCTCCCGCTCGAAGTACCAGTGCGTGATCGAGTGCTCCTCCTTGAGCTGATCGAACATCGGGAGCACGTAGTCGTAGAGCGCCTGCTTGTCGCCGGCCTCGTAGAGCTCGCCGATGTCGGAGCGCGTGAGCATGACCTGCAGCGCCGAGTCGAGCTTCGCGATGTCGGCCCGCTCCTGGGCCTCGAAGTCGGCCGACGCGTTCTCGACGGCCCGCTCGGCGAGCCCCTCGAGGTTCGACGCGAACGTCGCCTGCAGATACCAGCCGAGTCCGGTGGCGGCCAGCACGACCGCCGCCACGATGATGAGCGAGACCTTGGCTCTGATGGACATGGAGACCTCCTTGGCGATCGCGGGCTTGCAGGTCGGAACCGGACGTCTCGCTTCGTCCTAGACGGTGATCCGAACGCCGAGCGTCTTCTCCGCCGCCTTCAACAGGGCGGCGAGCTTCTCGTCGTCGTCGGGCGTGTCCTCGTCGATGAGGCCGACCATGAACCCCAGCTCGAGACTCATCTGGCCTCTAGCGCGGAAGGGGTCCATCCCCTTGCGCTCGACCTCGCGCTCGACTGCCATCACGGCGTCGTAGAGCTTGCCCACGGATGCTCCCCTTCAGACCCGGACTCCCGCCGGGCGTGGCGTCCGGCCTTCTGCCGGACTCGGGGAATACCTTCGGCATGCGGACACCGGGGGCTTTAGGTGCTTCTTCACAAAGCTTCATGATTGCCCCACCGGAGGCTGCTCAAGGGCGACGAACGCGGCATGCGGTCGGTCGGCTCGTGCGAGATGAACGGGCCGGGACCGTCGCAGCCGCTCTCAGCGCGGCGTGCGCTCCATCCGCACGTGCGGCAGCTCGGTCGCCCCCGAAGGGAACTGCTCGCTCACCGTGGCGAAGCCGGCGCGAGCGCAGAACTCCTCGTACGGGACCCGGGCATTGCACCACACGAGCCGGATCCTTCGGCGGCCGACTTCGGCCACGAGCTCCTCGAGCATCGCCGAGCCGATCCCTCTGCCCCTGGACTCGGACTCGACGGCGAGCTGGCGCAGCTGGCCCTCGCTCCCCCGCTCGATGAGACAGCCGTAGCCCGCGATACGTCCGTCGCGGACCGCGAGCAGATGCCGCACTCCAGGCTCCGCCTGCCGCCACATCTCGTCGCGCGCGACGCCGAACGGCTCGTAGAGGACCCGGAAGCGGAGGCCGGCCGCCTCCGCGAGGCGCGCGTCTCCCGCTTCGACCCACACGAGCTCGAACCCGTCCTCCACGCGCCGATCCACCGCTACCCGCGGTAGCGGTTGGTGACCGGCATTCGGCCGTCGCGGCCGAACGCCTTCGACGTGATCTTGATGCCGAGGGGCCCCTGCCGCCGCTTGTACTCCGACGCGTCCACCATCCGGCAGACTCGGTCCACGAGGGTCCGGTCGTACCCGGTCTCCTCCGCGATCGCCTCGCACGAAAGATCGCGCTCGACGTAGCCTTCGAGGACGGCGTCGAGCACATCGTAGGACGGGAGTGAGTCCTGGTCCGACTGGCCTTCCTTGAGCTCCGCCGAAGGCGCCTTCTCGATGCAGGCGGCGGGGATGACCTCTCCTCCGCGGTTCCTCCAGCGAGCGAGCTCGTACACGCGAGTCTTGAAGACGTCCTTCAGCGGGGCGAAGCCGCCGACCATGTCGCCGTAGAGGGTCGAGTAGCCGACCGAGAGCTCGGACTTGTTCCCCGTCGCGAGCACGAGCCACCCGAACTTGTTCGACAATGCCATGAGGAGCGTCCCGCGCACCCTGGCCTGCAGGTTCTCTTCGGTGACATCAGGCTCGGCGTCCCGGAACGCGGGCGCGAGCGTGTCGAGGAAGGCGGAGAACGGCGCTTCGATAGGGAGCTCGAGCGTGCGGATACCCAGGTTCTCGGCGAGCGAGGTCGCGTCGGTCACGCTCCCCTCGGAGGAGTAGCGGGACGGCATGAGGACACCGTGCACGTGCTCGGGACCGAGCGCGTCGGCGGCGATCGCAGCCGTCAGCGAGGAGTCGATGCCGCCCGAGAGGCCCACGACCACGTCGCTGAAGCCGTTCTTCCGCACGTAGTCGGCGAGCCCGAGCTCGAGCGCCCGGTAGACCTCCTCGTCGGGACCCGGAGCCTCCTCGCTCCTCCCGGGGGCGCCCAGCCTTCCCTGCGTGGAGAACTCGACGAGGAGCATGTCCTCCGCGAACGACGCTGCCCTCGCCACCACCTCGCCACTGGGCGAGATCACGACCGAGCGCCCGTCGAAGACGAGCTCGTCCTGGCCGCCGACGAGGTTGCAGTAGGCGAGCCAGACGCCATGATCGCTCGCTCGCGCCCGTAGCATCTCCTCGCGCTCGGCGCCCTTGCCCGCGTGATAGGGAGACGCGGAGACGTTGATGACGAGCCTCGCGCCCGCGTCGGCGGCCTCGGCGACGGGCCCCGGCGCCCATACGTCCTCGCAGACCGTGATCGCGAACATCTCGCCACCGAGTTCGAAGAGTCCCTCGTGCTCCCCGGGCTCGAAGTAGCGCCGCTCGTCGAACACGCCATAGTTGGGCATGTTGCGCTTGTGGTAGACCTTCAGTACCCGGCTGTTGCCGCAGAGCGCGGCCGCGTTGTGGAGCACGTCGTCCGCGCGATCCACGAACCCCACGACCGCCAGATGCTGGCAGGCCCCAGCGACCTGCTCGAGCGCGAGCAGGTTCTCTTCCACGAGGTGGTCCTTGTACACGAGATCCTCGGGCGGATAGCCCGTGAGGGCCATCTCCGGCAGGAGCGTCATCGTGGCGCCGGCCGCTTCGGCCTCACCGACGGCCTGCAGCGCGCGGAGGGTGTTGCCTCGGATGTCGCCGACGGTCGTGTCGATCTGCGCGATCGCGAGCAGCATGCGCGCCTCGTCTTCGGATCCTCTGGAGGGTGCGACCGCCCAAGCGTAGCACCACGCGCCGCACGAACGGAAAGACCCCGGCGCTTCCCGGCCGGGGCCTCACATGGTCTCTCGGGAGGGAGATGGATCCCCGCTCAGGACTGGCGGATCCGCTCCAGGATGTCCTGCGCGGTGAGCGTCTCCTCGGACTCGAACACGTCGTCGGAGAGAGCGCCCCCGTCCAGTCGCGCCAGCAGCGTCGCGGTGAATGTGAACGCCGCGCCTTGCTCGGAGCGGACGCGATGGTAGAAGTCGCACGCCATGCAATCCTCGGTCTTCTCGCCGAAGTTGCCCTGCACGGCGCCGCGGCACAGCGTGTCGTGTACGACCCAGCACGCCCGTCCGGCGTTGGTCCCGTCGTTCGAGCCGTCGAGGCTCCTCTCCGCCGCCGCCGGGCATATTCCGCGATCGCCCGCGTTGGAGCCACCGGGCTCGCAACCGCAGTCCAGGATCTCCCAGCAGTTCGGCTTGTCACTCATGGCGTCCCTCCAGGGTCGGCCAGACGAGTCCACCCAGTTCCTGCTATCGGATGGCGCAGGGGGTATGGAGAGTCCGCGCCGCCGAATCGAACGCGTGAGGTGCCGAGCGGAAGGGTCGCGCGATTCGCGGCGGTCAACCTGGGACGAACGGTAGTCGCCGTCGGAGCTGGTTCTGGTCGCCGAGGGCGGACCCGCGCGGACTAGTGCGCGGCGTACGTCTGCTGGGCCTCCTCGTGGTGTTCGACGTTGGAGCCCGGCCGCATCGCGAGGGCGATGAGGGCGCCGAGTGCCAGGACGATGGCGGCCACCCGGAACGCGTAGGACATGCTCTCGACGAACGCCTCGCCCGAAGCAGTCTCCATCTCGGCCGCGAACGCCTCGAACCGATCGGCGAGATCGCGCTCGACCGAGCTCTCGAACATGGAGCGTATCTCCGGCGGCACCATCTCAGCTACGTCGTCGGGCATCCCCTCGCCCGAGGCGAGTGACTCGGGATCGCTCATGGCCTCGAGCGCCTCGTCGGGTATCGAGATCCGGATGTCCTCCGGGATCTCCTCGATCGTGTCGGCGATGGAATCGGCGAGAAGCGGCGCGAAGGCCTCTTCCGGGATCTCGTCACGGAGCGACTCCACGTCGAGCGCGAGACCGCCCATCATCTCGCCCGACTCCTCCTCCACGACGTCGGCGAGACTCGCCGCCAGCTCGGGAGGCATCGTGTCGGTCTCGCGCACGGCGTGTCCGATCGAGACGCTCATCTGGCTCGCGAACACGGCTCCGAGGACCGCGATGCCCATCACGGCACCGACCTGGCGCATGGTCGAGAGGATGCCTGCAGCGCTCCCCTCCTCGGCCTCCGGCGCGCTCGCCATCACCGCGCTCGTCATGGGCGCCATCACGAGTCCCATGCCGATCCCGGCGACGATGAACGGCGCGGCGAGCCAGGCGATGGTCGTGTCGAGGGCGATGTAGCTGAGCCACCACACGGACGCGGCGGTGACCAGGAGTCCGGCGAAGATGAGCCACTTCGAGCCGATCTTGTCGGAGAGGCGGCCGGAGACGGGCGCCGCGAACATGATCGCGAAGCTCATCGGCGTGAGTGCGAGCCCCGCTCTCACCGCGCCGAACCCGAGCTGCGTCTGCAGGAACAGCGGCACCATGAAGAAGACGCCCATCATCCCGAACATGAGTATGGCCCCGGTCGCGTTGCCGGCGCTGAACGTACGGTCGCGGAAGAGATCCAGGTCCAGCACGGGCTCCTTCGCACGGCGCTCCCACGCGATGAAGACCAGCAGCAGGACCGCCGACGCAGTGAGCAGACCCACGATGACGGGATCGCCCCAGCCGCGGCCAGGCCCTTCGATCATCGCGTAGTTGAACGACACCAGCACCGCGATCGAGAGGAGCGCGCCGAACCAGTCGAGCGTGTGGTCGCGCGTGTCGCGTGACTCCCGCACGGCCCACAGCGTGAACGGGATCGCGATCGCGATGATCGGGATGTTGATGAAGAAGATGTACTGCCAGCCGAGGTTCTCGGTGACGAGGCCGCCGAGCGTCGGACCGACGGCGAGCGCGACGCCCGACACGGCGCCCCAGATACCCAGCGCGAGTCCACGCTGCTCCGGCGGGAAGCTCACCGCCGTCAGGGAGAGCGTCGCGGGCATCATGAACGCGGCGCCGCTCGCCTGCACGACCCTGGCCGCGATGAGCGCGGACGGGTTCGGCGCGAAACCGCAGGCCATGGAACCTGCGCCGAAGATGACGAGCCCGAGGACGAACATCCTGCGGCGGCCGTACATGTCCCCCAGACGGCCGAACGTGATCAGGAGCGCCGCGAACGTGAGCGTATAGGCGTTCAGCACCCACTCGATCTCGGACAGTGATGCCCCGAGGTCCTCGACGATGGTAGGGATGGCGATGTTGACGACCGTGGAGTCGAGGATGGCCATGAAGAGCGCGAGGCAGACCGCGACGAGCACCCACCACTTGCGCGCGTAGGGATCCTCGCCGCCCGACGAGCCGGCCGGGACCGCTGCCGTCATGTCGCGAGGGGTGGCCTCGCCGTCTGCTCCCGCCATCCTCGCACCTCCGAGTGCCCGAGCAAGCGTACTCGGGCGCGATGCCGTGTCAAGGAGACGCCCCGAGCGAGTGCTAGCATGGCCCCAGCTCATCGACGGCCGGGAGGTCCCGTGCACGACCGCAAGTTCGACCCCGCGAAGCTCGAACGCCTCAACGACCCCGAGCGCCTCGAGAGACTGGACCCGGACACGCTGTGGGAGGCTGCGGGCGCGCCCGACGCGGCCGTCGTCGTGGACATCGGTGCCGGGACGGGCCTCTTCGCGTTCGAGTTCGCCCGAAGGATGCACGGCGGCACCGTGTATGCGTGCGACACGGAAGAGGTCATGCTCGAGTGGATCGGTACGCATACACCTCCCGACCTGCCGGCGGAGATCGTCACCGCCCTCTCCGAAGAGAACCGCCTCCCACTTCCCGACGGCATCGCCGACCTGGTCGTGATGCTCAGCCTCCACCACGAGCTCCACGCACCGACCCTGCTGCTCGAGGATGCCGCGCGCGTGTCCCGCGCTGGCGCGAGACTGCTTGTCGTCGACTGGAAGGCAGGCGAGACGCCAGGCGGTCCACCGCAGGCGATCCGGGTGACACCGGAGCGCATCTGCGAGGACGCGCTCGCGGCCGGCTGGACCGCGTGCGAGATCCACGATCCGCTCGAATGGCATTCGGTGGTGACAGCGGTCCTCGCGAGCGACTGACGCACCCAGCTGAGCGGGAGACCATCGGGCGCTGCCCCTCCGCGCGACACGCCTCGGCGTCCCGGCGCGCCTACATGGAGTCCAGGCGGTCCATGTAGCGCGCGTACGCGGGGTCCCGGAGGAAGTCCAGCACGCGCTTGCGCCCGATCGCGAGGAAGCTCACCGGGGCGTACTTGTAGGCGACGTGCATGCGGAACCACGACGCGAGCCGCCTCTTGGGCGACAGCTGCTTGAGGAACGCTCGCTGTCCCTCGCCGAGACGTCGGAACCTCAGGAAGGTGCCGGTGAGTGCCGCGCCGACCACGCGTGCCTTGGAGTAGAAGTGCTCGTACTCGTCGCCGACGAGCCGGAGCATCTCGTACGGTGTCATCCGCTCCGGCCTCAAGACCACGTGCATACCGTCATAGAGGTCGAGCTCGTCGGCGTCGGTGAAGAGCATCGTCCCGGCCTGCTCGTGCGCGCGCGTCCGCTTCGTTCCCGGCAGCGGCGTCTCGAACAGGTACTGCAGCGAGTCCACGTAGCGCCGCGCGTAGTCTCCGTTGCGCTTGACGACCTCTCTCGTGTCGTCGTTCAGGGCGATGAACATCCCGTGGACGAGAAGGCCGTAGCGCCGCATCGCCTTCAGCGCCCGGGCCGTCTTCGACGCGTCCGTATGCTTGCTCACGCGCTCCAAGCTCGTGTCGTCGCAGGACTCGACGCCGACGCAGACGACCGTGAGGGCCGCCGCCTTCTTGAGCAGTCGCAAGAGCTCGCGATCGAGCGACCCGTCCTTCCTGAAGACCGCGTCGGCTCGCATCTGGGTGACGAGGATGCCGCCGTAGCCACGCGCGATCGCCCCTCGTAGGAACTCCAAGAAGGCTGGCTTGTTCGCGGCGGCGTTGTCGTCGATGAGGAACGCAGTCGAGTAGCCCGCGCCCTGCGCCTGGGCGAGCTCCTCGACGCTGCGACCCTCGTCGCGCCGCCGGTATCGCGGCCAGATCTCGCAGACCTCGCAGAAGTCGCAGCGCTCGGGACACCCGCGCGCCCTCCACACGGGAGCGACGGATCCGTGGCCGGCCCCTTCGACGAGGGACCACTCGACGAAGGGGAGCGCATCGAGGTCCTCGCGGGCGAGCTGCACGGGCGGCGGTGCTTCGCGAAGCCGGCCGTCCTCGAGCCATGCGAGACCGGCGAGTGCGCGGACCCTCTCGCTATCCTGGGCGATGAGCGCGTCCAAGAGCGGCGGGAGCACGTGCTCGCCCTCGCCCTTCACCACGTAGTCGGCTCCGAGATCGAGACTCCGTTGCGGATCGCACGTAGGTTCCGGCCCTCCGAAGATGACGACGGCATGGGGGTTGGCCGCGCGCGCCCGCTCTAGCAGCTCGCGGGTGCGCGGCAGCGTGCAGGTGATGGTGGAGAAGCCGACGACGTCGGCCGTGGCCACGAAACCCCAGTCCACCGAGCCCTTGCCGCTGATGTCCTCGACGTATGCCCGGGTCTCGTAGCCCGCGTCACGGGCCACGGTGGCGAGCAAGGGCACGCCGCGTCCCATGGCCACGTGCGAGTAGATGTTGAGTCCGGGCGATCCTGCCTCGATGAGGGCGAGGCGTCCCTTCGACGTATCCGTCACGGCCGTCGCCTCTGTCGCATCCGCTCAGGTAGGTCCTTCGACCACTATAGCGCGCTGCCGAAGCGCCCACAGAGAACCCTGGTGCGACAGTCGGAGCTCCCTGCTCGAAGCCGTCGAGCGCCAGCGCGAGCAGCGAACCCGAACACGACGACGAGACAGCAGAGATGCCGGCCTCCTCGCGCGCCTCGGCGATGAACGAGAAGGAGCGACCCAGCGAGGAACCCCCAGAAGGCGGCCTGAGCTGTAGTGGACGCGCAGCGCTCCCTCCACGCAGCCTGACCGAACCCGCTCCCGCCCTAGATCGACACGCCGGGCTCGGCCAGTGGATGCCGCTGCGGCAAGCGGTAGAGCGTGTCGCGGATGGCGGCCACCATCTCCGCCTGCTCGGCCTTGACCGACGGATCGCTCCAGAGGTTGTTGCGCTCCGTCGGGTCCTCTTCGAGGTCGTAGAACTCTCCCTCGGTGCCGTCGTACGTGAAGGTCGGCAGGTACGAGACGCACTTCTTCCCGTTCGCGTACATGCCGTTCATGATGATGCCGACCTCGTCGGTGTAGCTCTCGTACTGACAGAAGACGCCCTCCCTGCCCTGCGAGTCCGCCTCAGCCGCGTCTTTCGGCAGTGACCTGCCGTCCACCCACTCGGGAGCATCGATGTCGAAGATGTCGCACCAGGTCGGCGCGAGGTCCAGGAGGCCCACTGGCGCTTCCACGTCCGCCGCCTCCACGTTCGAGTTCTTCGACGGCTTCCAGATGAGCGGCACGCGCGTGATGTCGTCCGCCATGCTCGGGCCGATGAGCATGAGGCCGTACTCCCCGTCCCAGCCGCCGTGATCCGGCGTGAAGAAGATGTCGGTGTCCTCGAGCCAACCCTTCTCATCGAGGTGCTTGATGACGCGACCGATGGCGTCGTCGATGAGCGAGTTCTTCACGTTGATCGTCGCTCGCAGCTCGCGGACGTTGTCCACGTTCAGGGAACCCTGATACGAGAAGTCCTGGATGCACTCGAACGACACGAACTTCTCGCCCGTGTACCACCACTTGTAGTGGTCCGGCTTGTCCTCGAGCCATTCGAGTCGCTGCTGGTCGTCCTTGCCCAGACCGGCCGGCTCGGGCATATCCTCCCAGGGACAGCGCGGGAGCTCCGACTGCGGCGGATCGTAGGGGTGGTGCGGGTCGGGGAACGACATCCAGACGAAGGCGTCCTCGTCATCACCGAGGAAGTCGAGGTAGCGGATGGTGTTATCGGCCACCCAGTCCGTGTGGTAGAACTCCTTCGGGATGGGGTTGTGCGCCACATAGATGCAACCCGTGTCGCCGCCCGGAATCACGTTCATCGTGACCTGGTCGCCGGGGTGCTTCGGCATGTTGAGCAGCGGGTAGTATGTCTCGACGTACTCCGGATGGTTCCGTTCGAGCCACTGAGTGTAGTGACCGGTCTCCGGAACAAGGTCGTGTGAGGCCACGACCATGAACTCGAAGCCGCGCACCGGACCGAAGCTGTGCTCGGAGCCCAGGTGCGCCTCCATGCTGCTCGGCGAGGAGAACGGCTCGAAGTGGGGCTTGCCGATGAGCGCCGTGCGCATCCCGTTCTGCCGCATGTGCTCCGCGATCGAGGGAGCATCGTGGGGAAGCGCGATGCCGTTGTTCCACGAGCCGTGGTGGCGCGTGTACTGACCGGTCAACATCGTCGAGCGCGACGGCATGCAGAGCGGGTTCTGATCGTATGCACGCCAGTACTGGATGCCATCTGCCGCGAGAGAGTCGATGGTCGGAGTGGTCGCGGTCTCGTCTCCGGTGCAACCGAGCGTGTCCCAGCGCATCATGTCGGTGGTGATGTAGAGCACGCGTCGCGCCATCGCCTTCCCCTTCTCCCGCGGCTTCCGTCTTCTAGTTCATCCCCGCTTCACAAAGAGTCAGACAGTGGCTTCGCGTGCCGCGTCGATGCTACCCGAGCGCCCCTCGCAGGCTCGCGACGAAGCGCTCCACGTCGTCGGGGTCGTCCTGTCGCGCGACGATCGCGCTACCGACGATGACCCCGTCGGCGACACTCCCGACCAGCGCCGCAGCCTCCGGCGTGCCGATGCCGAAGCCCACCGCGACCGGCAGCTCCGTCGCGGCGCGCACCCGCTCGACGAGCGCGGTGAGACCCGGCGCAATGCCGTCCCGCACACCCGTGACGCCGAGCGCCGAGACGCAGTAGACGAACCCGCTCGAGCGCTCCCCCACCATGCGCAAGCGTTCCGGCGTGGATGTCGGTGCCGCGAGGAAGACGGTGTCGAGCCCTTCCGAGGCGGCGAGCCACTCGTCCGCGGCGTCGACGGGCAAGTCAGGGACGATGAACCCGCCGACCCCTGCCTCCCGTGCGACCTCGGCGACGCGGTCGAGGCCCATTCGCAGCATCGGGTTGTAGTACGTCATGAGCGCGACCGGTGGCGAGTCGTCCTCAGCTGCGATGAAGTCGCGCGCGAGCTCGAGTGCGTCGGCGAGACCGACGCCGCGGAAGAGGGCGTGCCATCCCGCTCCGCGGATCGTCTTGCCGTCCGCGAGCGGGTCGCCGTAGGGGACGCCGAGCTCGATGAGGTCCGCGCCCGCTCTCGCGGCCGCGCGCACGGACGCGAGCGACGTCTCCCGGTCCGGGTACCCGGTCATCAGATAGGTGACGAGCGCGGGCCGGTCGTGCCGGAACGCGCGCTGAAGGCCCTCAGCCGCCACCGAGCCCGGCCTCCCTCACGATGTCCACGTCCTTGTCGCCGCGGCCGGAGAGCGTGAGCACAACGACGGCGTCGGAACCGAGCTCGACCGCGAGCCTCGGCAGCAGCGCCAGCGCGTGGCTCGATTCCAGCGCCGGGATGATGCCTTCCCCGCGACAGAGCAGCTCGAAGGCGACAAGGGCCTCTTCGTCGGTGACCGGCTCGTAGCGCACGAGCCCCAGGTCGTGGAGGTACGCATGCTCCGGTCCGATTCCCGGGTAGTCGAGACCTGCGGAGATCGAGTGCGCCTCGATCGGATTGCCGCGTTCGTCCTGGAGCAGGTAGCTCATGAAGCCGTGCATCACGCCCGGCTCACCCTTCGCGAGCGAGGCGCCGTGACGCCCGTCGAGCCCTTCCCCGGCCGCTTCGGCGCCCACGAGCAGCGGACGCTCTCCCTCGCCGAGTCCCGTGACGATCGGGTGGAACGTGCCGATCGCGTTCGAGCCGCCGCCGACGCAGGCGCATACGGCGTCGGGCGTCCCGATCCCGTGTTCGTCGAACTGGGCGAGCAGCTCCCGGCCGATGACGCTCTGGAACTCGCGCACCACCCTCGGGTACGGATGCGGCCCCAGCGCGGAACCGAGCACGTAGAAGGTGTCCTCGACCCGCTCCGTCCAGTGACGCAGCGTCGCGGTGACCGCCTCGGCGAGCGTGCGAGCACCTTCTTCGACGGGGACGACCTCGGCGCCCAACAGCCGACTCTTGTAGACGTTCAGGGACTGGCGGCGGATGTCCTCGCTGCCCATGAAGACGGCGCATTCGAGCCCCAGGAGAGCGGCCGCGGTGGCCGTGGCCACACCGTGCTGCCCGGCGCCGGTCTCAGCGATGACGCGCGGCTTGCCCATCCGCCTTGCGAGCAGGCACTGCCCGATCGTGTTGTTGATCTTGTGCGCGCCCGTGTGCGCGAGATCCTCGCGCTTGAGCCACACGGCTCCCAGGCCGACCGCCTCGGCCAGCCGTCGCGCCCGATAGAGTGGCGTCGGCCGCCCGACGTAGTCGGCAAGAAGGGAGCCGAACTGCTCGAGGAACGCGTCGTCCGTCAGTGCGTCGTCGAAGACGCGCTCCAGTTCCTCGAGCGCCGGCATCACCGTCTCGGGGACGAAGCGCCCACCGTACGGGCCGTAATAGCCGCGCGCATCGGGCGTGCGGTAGCCCGCGCCGCCGAGCGCCGCGTCTTCGCGCGTGCGATCGCTCACGCCCACAGCTCCGTATCCATGGCCCGGACCGCGGCGGCGAACGCCGACATCTTCATCGTGTCCTTCTCGCCGGG
>JAUVQN010000078.1 GCA_030598125.1 Coriobacteriia bacterium
ACCGCTACCTCGAGTACGCCCAGGACCTGAAGGAACTGGGCGCGGACACCATCTGCATCAAGGACATGGCGGGCATGCTCACTCCCTTCCGCACCGCGAAGATGGTGAAGGCCCTGAAGGAGCAGGTGGGCCTCCCCGTCCACGTGCACTGTCACTACATCGGCGGCATGGCGCCCATGAACTACATCAAAGCCGCGGAAGCCGGCGCGGACATCGTGGACACGGCCGTCGTCGCACTTGCGTTCGGCAACAGTCAGCCCGCCGGCGAGATGATCGTGGCGGCGCTCAAGGAGAGCCCGTACGACACCGGCCTCGACCTGGACCTCCTCTTCGAGATCGCCGAGTACTGGGAGGGCGTCCGCGAGAGGAAGAAGCTCAAGCGCGGCGTCACCTCCCTGATGCACATGGAGGTCTTCAGCCATCAGGTCCCCGGCGGGATGATGTCGAACCTCGTGAGCCAGCTCGAGCTGCAGAAGGCCCCCGACAGACTCCGCGATGTGCTCGCCGAGATCCCGAAGGTCAGGGCCGAGGTCGGGTATCCGCCGCTCGTGACGCCGATGTCGCAGATCGTAGGCACGCAGGCTGTCCTGAACGTGCTGACGGGCAAGCGCTGGGCGGTCGTGCCCAAGGAGATGAAGGACTACGTGCGGGGCCTCTATGGGCGACCGCCCGGACCGATGGACCAGGAGATCGTCGCCAAGGTGCTGGGCCGGGACGAGATGCTCGGGGAAGATATCCGCCCCGGCTCGCTCGTGGACGAGCCATACGACCGGCTGGCAGAGGAGATCGGTGACCTCGCGAGGACGGAGGAAGACGTGCTCATGTACGCGCTCTTCCCCGACCCCGCTCGGGAGTACCTCACGCTGCATCAGGAAGGCGCCGAGGAGGCGGTCTTCATGATGGGCGAGGAATTCGATGAGATGAAGGAGGACGGCGAGGTGGACGTCAATCAGATCCGAGAGCTCATCAAGATCGTCGAGATGTCCGATATCGGGGAGGTCGCCGTCGAGGAGGCCGACATGAAGGTCACGATCCGCAGGAGCGGCGTGACCGTCACCGAGGCCGGAGCCGCTACGGCCGTCGAGACCGCGGTCGCGACCGCCGGGGATGAGGCCACGGGTGTCGCCGGGACGGCCGACGCTGCGGAGGGCGATCCCCGGCCCGCCGCGTGGAAGACGGTCGTCTCACCGATGGTCGGGACGTTCTATCGGTCGCCGGCGCCGGGTGCGGACGCCTTCGTCAAGGTGGGGGACGAGTTCGAGGAGGGCGATACGCTCTGCATCCTCGAGGCGATGAAGCTCATGAACGAGGTCAAGGCCGAGGAGCCCGGCGTCGTCCGTGAGATCCCGACGGAGAACGCCGAGGCTGTCGAGTACGGGACGGTCCTCGTCTACTACGAACCGCTCGGCTAGGCCGCACGTGTTCGAGAAGATCCTGATCGCCAACCGTGGCGAGGTGGCGCTCCGCGTCATCCGCTCGTGCAAGGAGATGAGCATCGCGACGGTCGCCGTGTACTCGGAGGCCGACGAGGAGTCGCTGCACACGAAGATGGCCGACGAGGCCGTGTGCATCGGTCCGCCCCCTTCGCATCAGAGCTATCTCAACATGCCCAACATTATCTCGGCGGCGCTCGTCTCCGGTGCCGAAGCCATCCATCCCGGATACGGCTTCCTCGCCGAGAACGCGCAGTTCGCGAGAGCGTGCGCGTCCTCGGGGCTCACGTTCATCGGCCCGTCCCCCGAGGCCATCGAACGGATGGGCGACAAGGCGGAGGCCCGGCGGACGATGGCCGAGGCGGGAGTCCCCGTCGTGCCGGGCAGCGACGGGGCCGTCGAGACGGAGGAGGAGGCGCGGCGCATAGCCGAGGAGCTCGGCTATCCGGTGGTCAACAAGGCGTCGGCGGGCGGGGGAGGGCGCGGTATGCGCGTCGTGTCGGAGCCCTCGGAGATCGCGAGCGGACTCGCGGCCGCTCGTGCCGAGTCGAAGGCCGCCTGCGGCGACGACACGATGTACATCGAACGCTACATCACGAGGCCGCGCCACATCGAGTTCCAGGTGATGGCCGACGTCCATGGACACGTCATCCACCTGTTCGAGCGCGAATGCTCCATCCAGCGCCGGCACCAGAAGCTCATCGAGGAGGCGCCGAGCCCTGCGATCGACGCGGACCTTCGCGGCAGGATGGGAGCCGCGGCCGTGCGCGCGGTGCGAGCGGTCGACTACGTCAACGCGGGCACCGTCGAGTTCCTGCTCGACGGCGAGGATTTCTACTTCATGGAGATGAACACCCGCGTGCAGGTAGAGCACCCGGTCACGGAGTTCATCACCGGTGTCGACATCATCAAGGAGCAGATCCGGATCGCCGCCGGAGAAGTGATGCGGCATGCCGAGCAGGTGGACGTGAAGATGCACGGCCATGCGATCGAGTTCCGCATCAACGCCGAGGACACGGAGCACGACTTCCGCCCGAACCCCGGTCTCGTCAGCGTCTACAACCCCGCGGGCGGGCTGGCGGTGCGCGTGGACAGTCACCTCTACTCCGGCTACTCGGTGCCTCCGCACTACGACTCACGGATCGCGAAGCTCATCGTCTGGGGAGAGACCCGAGACGAAGCGATCGCGCGGGCGCGACGGGCGCTCGACGAGTTCATCATCGTGGGCATCCCCACGACTATCCCGTTCCACCAGCGCGTCGTCGAGGACGAGCTCTTCCAGGCAGGCGACGTATATACTGACTTCGTCGAGCAGCGTATCTTGAGTGAGTAGAGGTCGCGCGACGTGCGTGACGGCGAGCGGAAGGCCGTGGATGTCTGAGGAGATCCGCCTGGAGGGACTGGGTATCGCCCCCGGGGTGCTCGACACCATCGTGCAACAGGCGGCGCAGGCCGTGGACGGCGTCGCGGCCATCGAGGGCGGGCGCGGCGTGGCTGGGCTCGTCGGCAAGACGGGCGGGCGGGGCGTCGAGGTCGACGTGTCTGACGCCGGTGTGCTCTCCGTCGCGATCCATACCACGCTCGCGTACGGCAAGCCGCTCCAGGGTGTGGCGCGGGAAGTGCAGGCCGCCGTCGCCGAGGCGCTGGAGTCCATGGTCGGACGTGCGGTCGGCTCCGTGGACGTCTACGTGGACGGAGTGAGCTTCGAGGAGTGACGCGCGGGGTCTCGCGCTGCACGGCTCGAGCGATTGAGAAGATGGAACGGCGCAAAGCGCGACACCAGGCCCTTCACATCCTCTATCAGCGGGAGATCACCGGGGAGGACGTGGGGCAGATCCTCGGCGAGCGGACGTATCACGCCGACGACGGCGAGCCGTCCGACTTCTGTCGCGACCTCCTGCTCGGCGTGCAGTCGCGACAGGGGACGATAGACTCGACCATCGAGTCCATCTCGGAGAACTGGGCGCTGTCTCGCATGCCCTTCGTGGACCGGAACATCCTGAGACTCGCCGTGTACGAGATACTGCACATGGAAGACATCCCTGACTCGGTCTCCATCAACGAGGCAGTCGAGATGGCGAAGCTCTACGGTGGAGAGGACAGCTCCAAGTTCGTGAACGGCGTCCTGGGCCGTTTGGCGGAGGACCACGCGCAAGAGAGCGCGGAGAGCGGGAGCGACTGATGAACGAGGAGACCTACACGTTCGACCAGGCGCGTGCGCGCCTCGAGGACATCGTGTCCCAGGTGCGGAAGAAGGACACCGCGCTCGAGGCCTCTCTCGACCTGCTCGAGGAGGGCGTGCGGCTCGCGAACCTGTGCACAGAGCAGATCGACCACACGCAGTGGCGCGAGGCGACCGGCGAAGAGGAGACGCCGGCCACGTCTGACGACGCGGGCTCGCCGCCGACCACCGTGGAAGCGCCCGGCTCGACCGCCGAGGCAGAGACAGACGCCGAAGAAGACGACACCGCCGGCACGAGCGCCGACGACGACGGTACGACCGCAGGATCCGACGAGCACTCCAGCTACGCTCCCGAACCCCCGGATGAGGCCACTGAGGACGCGTAACGGGACGGCTACGGGGTCGCCGTCCGCGTTGAGCGGCGACCTGGGCGGGGATATCCTCGGATGTCGGCGCGTGTGGCGAGACGTGTGCGAGCAGCATCGTAGGAGATGACGCGAAGCTTGACTGAGAGACGCATCCTGGACTCCGTGTCGTCGCCGGCGGATCTCAAGCCGCTGTCGGGTGACGAACTCCAACAGCTGTCGGGGGAGATCCGGGAGACGCTCATCGAGACGACCTCCAAGACCGGTGGGCATCTGGCGCCCAACCTGGGCGTGGTCGAGCTCACCCTCGGCATCCATCGGGCGCTCGACTGCCCTCGCGACAAGGTGCTGTGGGACGTGGGCCACCAGTCCTACGTGCACAAGCTCGTCACCGGTCGGCGCGAGTCGTTCCAGGAGCTCAGGCGCTACGGGGGCGTGTGCGGCTTCACCAAGCGCGGTGAGAGCGAGTACGACGTCTCGGACGCCGGCCACGCGTCCGACTCCATCTCCCAGGCGCTCGGCCTTGCGCTGGCGCGCGACGCGGCAGGAGGCGACGAGACGGTCGCCGTCGTCATCGGCGACGGGTCACTCACGGGAGGCATGGCGTTCGAGGCTCTCAACCATGCCGGTCATCTCGGCACGCGGCTGCTCGTCGTTCTCAACGACAACGAGATGTCGATCTCTCGGAACGTCGGCGCACTCTCGGCCTACCTGACGCGCGCTCGACTGGACCCGCGCTACACGCGCCTGCGCGACGATGTCGAGTCTCGACTCTCACGCATCCCGGGCGTCGGGGCCGCGATGGTGGCCGCGGGAGAGGCCGCCAAGGGGTCTGTGAAGCAGCTGCTCGTGCCAGGGATGCTCTTCGAGGAGCTCGGCATGAAGTACGTGGGGCCCATCGACGGCCACGACATCGATGCCGTGGAGAGCACGCTCACGCGCGCCATGGAGTCCGAGGGCCCCGTGCTCGTGCACGTGATCACCCGCAAGGGGGCGGGCTACGTGCATGCAGAAGACGAGCCGACCGCCTTCCACGGTGTAGCGCCCTTCGAGATCCGGACGGGCAAGACGAACGTGACGTCGAAGGTGCCGTCGTACACGTCGGTCTTCGGGAAGTCGCTCGTGGCCGAGGCCGAGCGTGACGATCGCATCTGCGCCATCACTGCCGCGATGCGCACGGGGACGGGACTCGAGGACTTCGCGGAGCGGTTCCCGGACCGCTTCTTCGACGTGGGGATCGCGGAGGAGCACGCGGTCGGGCTGGCGGCGGGTCTCGCGGCGGGCGGTCTGCTGCCCGTGGTCGCGGTGTACTCGACGTTCCTGCAGCGGGCGTACGACCAGATGATCATGGACGTCGCGCTCCAGGGACACCATGTCGTGTTCGCGCTCGACAGGGCCGGGCTCGTCGGTGAGGACGGTCCCACGCATCACGGTGTCTTCGACCTCACGTATCTCAGGTCCATCCCCAACATGATGATCATGGCGCCGGCGGACGAGGCGGAGCTCGTGGACATGCTCCACACGGCGCTCGCCGCGGACGGTCCGATCGCGCTCAGATACCCTCGCGGTCCAGCGAGAGGTGTGACCCTGCCCGAGAAGCCACAGGTGCTCGAGGCCGGCAGGGCGGAGATCCGCGGCCGCGGCAGGGATGTGGCGCTCCTTGCCGTGGGGCGGATGGTGGAGGTCGCCGAGGAGGCGGGTGCTGCGCTGGCCGAGGACGGCGTGAGCGTGAGCGTCGTGAACCTGAGATGGGTCAAGCCGATCGACATCCAGGCCGTCTCCTGGGCTGCGGCGGAACACCCACTCGTCGTGACGATCGAGGAGAACACGGGCACGGGCGGCGTGGGGGCGGCCGTGCTCGAGGTGCTCGCGGACCTCGGTGCGGAGACGCCGGTCCTCAGACTGGCGATCCCTGACTGCTTCGTCACCTGGGGCCCTATGGACAAGCTTCTCTCCGAGGTGGGGCTGACCGGCACCGCGGTGCGGGACGCCGTGTTGGGACGACTCCAGGACCTTCCCTCGGAGGAGGTCGCGAGGCATGACGAGGCTCCGCGCCGACATCGTCCTGGTCGATAGAGGGCTCTTCCCTTCTCGGGAGAAGGCGCGCGCGGCGATCCTGGCCGGGGATGTCCGCGTGGACGGCGAACCCGTCTCCAAGGCCGGTGCACAGGTCGATCCGGACGCCGAGATCGAGGTCGCGCGAGGTCCAGCGTACGTGTCCCGGGGCGGCGAGAAGCTCGAAGGCGCGCTCGAGGACTTCGGAGTGGACCCAGCGGGAGTCCGCGCGCTGGACGTCGGGGCGTCCACGGGCGGATTCACGGACTGTCTCCTCGCGCACGGTGCGGTGGCGGTGACCGCCGTGGACGTCGGGTATGGTCAGCTCGCGTGGTCGCTCCGGAACGACCCGCGCGTCCAGGTGCACGAACGGACGAACATCCGAGGCGCGGACCCGGAGGCCTTGGGAGCCCCGTTCGGCCTCGTCGTGATCGACGTCTCCTTCATCGGCCTCGCGAAGGTGCTGCCTCGCGTCACCGCCATGGCGGCGCCACATGGCGAGGTGCTCGCGCTCGTGAAGCCGCAGTTCGAGGCGGGTCCCGCTCGGGTAGGCCGGGGGGGAGTGGTACGCGATCCGACCGTGCACGAGGATGTCGTCAGATCTGTCTGCGAGATGGCCGAGGGTCTCGGTTGGGTCGTGCGCGGACGGGCCTTCTCCCGCCTGAAGGGGCCGAAAGGTAACATTGAGTTCTGGGTACGG
>JAUVQN010000104.1 GCA_030598125.1 Coriobacteriia bacterium
CCGCCTGCAAGTGGTGGCACACCGCCTCCGCCTGCAAGTGGTGGCACCCCGCCTCCGCCTCCGCCTCCCGCCCAGTAGTGGGATCGGCGCAGGCCCACGCGGTCTGGCCAAGAACGCGGAGGACCCCGCCCACACCGGGCGGGGTCTTCTCATCTCTCAACGCACCGAGGGACGACAAGGACCATACCCTCGCCGCCCCTCGGCGACACCTCCGACGCGTGACACCCCTCGGGGCGTCACGCGCTGTGCTCGTGTCTCAGCCCCGGCGCTTCAGGAACGCCGGTATGTCCAGCTCCTCATCGACGATCGGCTCGAACGAAGGCACGCCCTCGTCGGCATCCTCCACGAAGTCCATCGCCTCCTGCTTCCTGCGACCCTCGAAGCCCGTGGCGATGACCGTGACGCGGATCTCGTCCGTCAGTGAGTCATCGATCACCGCACCGAAGATGATGTTGGCATCCGTCGCCGCTGCGGCCGCGACGACCTCAGCCGCCTCGTTCACCTCGAACAGGCCGAGATCCGACCCGCCCGCGATGGAGAGCAACACACCCTGCGCCCCCTCGATGCTGGATTCCAGGAGCGGACTCGAGATCGCGGCGCTCGCCGCTTCCTGCGCGCGACTGTCGCCGCTGGCAAGCCCGATGCCCATCAACGCCGAACCGGCGTCATGCATGATCGCCCGCACGTCGGCGAAGTCGAGGTTGATGAGTCCCGGGACCGTGATGAGATCCGTGATCCCCTGCGTCCCCTGCCTCAGAACGTCGTCCGCGATCCGGAACGCATCGAGGATTGACGTCTTCTTCTCTGCCACCTGGAGAAGCCGGTCGTTCGGTATGACGATGAGCGTGTCCACCGCCTCTGCGAGCCGGCGGATTCCTTCGTCCGCCTGCGCCGCGCGCTTCCGGCCCTCGAACGCGAACGGCCGCGTGACCACCGCGACAGTCAGCGCCCCGATCTCTTCCTTGGCGATCTCGGCGATCACCGGGGCGCCACCGGTGCCGGTGCCGCCCCCTTCGCCGGTCGTGATGAACACCATGTCCGCGCCCTGTAGCGCCTCCTTGATGTCCTCGCGATTCTCCTCGGCCGCCTGCAGTCCCACGTCTGGGTCCGCGCCCGCGCCCAACCCCTTCGTGAGGTTCACGCCGATGTGCACCTTGTAGTCGGCGTCGGACATGAGCAGGGCCTGCGCATCCGTGTTGACGGCGAGGAACTCGACGCCCTTGACGCCCGCCTCGACCATCCGGTTCACGGCGTTCGTGCCGCCGCCACCGAGGCCCACCACCTTGATCACGGCCAAGTAGCTCGCACCCGTCTCGAGCATGGTCCCTCCCCTGCAATGGCCTTCCTGAGGCCGTTCCAAACCCTAATGTTGAAGTTTAACCTGGTCAACAACCATAAAGTTTGGCATAACCCTTATGGGATACGCAAGCCCGCGCATGCACCCGAGTCCCTCCGCGGATCCTTACTCCCCTTCGAATCCGCGCCACACGGGCACGTCCACTGCGCGTACGTCGATGAAGACCACGAGCCCCTCCTGCTGCTCGAGTATCTCTCGGGCGACGACATCCTTGCGCTCGACATCGGTCGCCTCACCGAAGAGTATCTCGATGCCATCCACGGTGATGAGTGCGGTCTCATCCACCGACACCGCCGATACGGTCCGCACCTGCGCCCTGAGCTCGTCGGACAGCCCCGAGAGCACCACCAGCGCGTTCAGAAGCTCGTCATCCTCGACCCGCTCGCCCACGGCCGGCTGCACGTCCTCCACGTCGCGGACGACCAAGAGGTTCGAGGTCTCTTCGAGCGACTGTTTCTCCAGGACGTAGCCGCCGGCGTCGACGACCCAGTACTGCTCGCCGAGATCCAGGAGGGCCGAGGGAGTCCGCTCCACCACTGTGATGACCATACTGTCGGGGAAGTCCCGATTGACCGAGACATCTGCGATCCACGGATCCGCGAGCAGCCTGTCCCTCACGTCATCCGCCGGGAACCTGAGCAGCGTGGCTTCGTCCGGGACGTCGGCCACCGCCCGGACCTCGTCCTCGGTGAGACGCTCGACGCCGACTACCTCTACCGTCGTCACAGTGAAGAGCGACGAGCGCATGAGCCCCGCGCACCCGAGCACGACGACCACCACCGCAGCGACCACGATCGCCACACGCGTACGGTTCCGCCTCCGGCGCACCTGCTGCCGCGCCTCGCGCTCCGCGCGCTTCTCCGTCGCCATCTGCTCGCCCTGCCGCCGCGCCTCGCTGTCCGACCGGCGCTGCGACCCGCCCCGCCCCGAAGGACGGCGCGGGGCTCTCGCGCTCGAACCGTCGCTACGCTTCTTTCGGCGTCCCGAGGAACCTGATCTCCGGTCTGAGCTCGACGCCATGTATCTCCTTCACGGTCATCTGGATCCGCCGCACGAGCCCTAGCACGTCCGCAGCCGTCGCATCCCCCTCGTTCACGATGAAGTTCGCGTGGACGGTGGAGACCACCGCATCGCCGAGACGAGCCCCTTTCAGGCCGGCCGTCTCGATGAGACGGCCGGCAGAGTCCTCTCCAGGGTTCTTGAACACGCTCCCGGCACTCGCTTTGCCGACCGGCTGCGTGTTCCTCCGCATCCTGAAGTTGCGGTCCATCTCCGCACGGATCCTCACCGGCTCGCCCGAGCACACGCTCAACACGCACTCCACGATGATACCCTCGCCCGGCAGCGACGAGGTCCTGTACCCCCACTCGACTTCGGACCCGCGCAGCCGCCGCAGCCCTTCTCCGGGTACGAAGACGGTGACCGACTCCACCAGCTCGCCGATCCACTCGTCCTTCGAGCCCGCGTTCATCGCGAGTGCACCGCCGACCGTCCCGGGTATGCCGACCGCGAACGCGAGGCCGTCCAGCCCCTCTCTGAACGCCTCCTGTACGACGAAGGCGAGCGCGGTGCCGGCCCCCGCCTCCAAACGCCCCTCTCCCACGCTGTGACGCATGAAGCCTCGGCCGAGTGTGACGACCGCGCCCGCGTAGCCCTCGTCCGCCACGAGCAGGTTGGACCCCTTCCCCACCGCCGTGAACGGCACAGACTCCTCCGCGAGCACGCGCGTCACGAGCCCTAGATCCTTGAGCGTGTCGCACACGGCGAAGAGTGCCGCGGGACCGCCGATCCGCCACGACGTGTGTCGCGCCATCGGCTCGTCGCGCCGGAGCTCGCCGTCCAGCGAGCCGGAGAGCCGGCGGAACGCCTCTTCCACGGCCTCGCCTCAGACCCCCTCGTGCCTGCGCCTGAGTTCCCTCACGATATCGGAGCCGATGTCCGTCACGTCTCCGGCGCCCATCGTCATGACGATGTCGCCGGGCCGGGCCCGCGGGACGACATACGAAGCGACGTCCTGCCGGTGCGGGAAGTACGAGAGCCGCGTACAAGGCTGTTCGCCGAGCACCGATTCCACGAGCGTCTTACCGGACACGCCGGGGATAGGCGCCTCGCCGGCACTGTATACGTCCATCAGCACGACACGGTCGGCTTCCTCGAAGGCGCCGGAGAAGTCCGCGGAGAGCGCCGCCGTGCGGCTGTAGCGGTGTGGCTGGAAGATGGCCCATATGCGATCGTAGCCGGCCTCACGGGCCGCCTCGATCGTAGCTCGCACCTCCGTCGGGTGGTGCGCGTAGTCGTCCACCACCGTGACGCCCTCGATGACGCCCAGCTCGTCGAATCGACGCCGAACGCCGCCGAACCGCTCGAGGGTCGCGGCCGCCTCGGCGAGGCCGAACCCGAGCGCCCACACGGCGGCCAGAGCGCCCGTCGCGTTGAGCACGTTGTGCCGGCCCGGCACGTGGATCGCCGCGCCGGCCTCTTCGCCGGAGGACGAGCGCACGACGAACTCGTAGCCGGGCCGCGCGACGGAGACGATCTCGCACGACAGGTCCGCATCCGCTGTCGTGCCGTACGTCACGACACGAACGGGCGCGTCCGCCACGGTCTCCATGAGTCGGACGTCGTCGGCGCAGACCACGAGGATGCCATCCTCGGGCAGCCTCGCCACGAACGCACGGAACGTCTCCACCACCTCGTCGATGCCAGCGTAGTGGTCGAGGTGGTCGGCCTCCACGTTCGTGATGAGCGCGACGTGGGGCTCGAGGTAGAGGAACGAGCCGTCGGACTCGTCGGCCTCGAGAACCGCGTGGTCGCCTTCACCACACTCCGCGTTCGAGGCCACGTCCGCCAGCTCACCGCCTATCACGAACGTCGGATCTGCACCGAGACCCCGCAGCGCCGACGTGACCATCGAACTCGTCGTGGTCTTGCCGTGGGTGCCGGCGACCGCGACCGTGAGCTTGCCCTCAGCGGTACGCGCGAGCATCTTGGCGCGCGGCCACACGGGGATCCCCCGACGCCTCGCCTCCACCAGCTCAGGATTCGATTCGGGGATAGCGCTCGATACGACGACGACCTCCGGATCACCGAGGTTCTCCATGCGATGGCCCACCTCGACGGGCACGCCCCGCTCGGACAGGTTCCTGGCGTAGCGGGACAGCTTCAGGTCGGAGCCGGTCACCGCCACGCCCCTGTCGTGGAGCACCCTGGCGATGCCGCTCATGCCAGCGCCGCCCACGCCTATGAAGTGTGCATATGTCTCGGCCGTCATCCGTGCTCCACGCCCTTGCCGCCTCCCGCCGCCTCGATCAGCCCTGCGACGTCCGTCGCCGCCGACGGTCTGCCCAGGCGCGCCGCATCCTCGGCCATGCGGGCTCTGGTGTCCGGATCCCCGAGAAGCGAGAGGACGGTCTCGCCGAACCGATCCGTGTCGAGCTCCTCGTCGGCGATCACGACAGCGCCTCCGGCCGCTTCGACGGCCTCGGCGTTCAGCCTCTGGTGATCCTCGGTGGCATGGGGATACGGGACCAGTACCGCGGGTCTGCCGACGATCGTGATCTCGGCGATCGAA
>JAUVQN010000079.1 GCA_030598125.1 Coriobacteriia bacterium
CGTCGTCCGTGTAGAGCGGAGCCGCGGCATCCTTCAGGTAGTCGGGCAGCGCGTCGATCGCGCCGAGGAAGCGCTCCCGCTCCACGGTCCCGTGCCCCACCAGGAGCTCGTCGACGGACACGTTCAACGCGTCGGCCTTGAGCCGGCCCTTCAGGTTCAGGTAGTCGTAGCGCCGCCGGAAGAAGCGGCAGTACGGCTCCGGGAGCCCGGCTGCGTCCATGAAGTCGAAGAGCCCTTCGACGTAGGCGTCGAGTGCCGCTTCCACCTCGGAAGCGGTCCGCGCCTCCTCAAGTACCTGCCCATAGTCCGTGTCCGAGAGCACTCTGAGCTGCCCCTCGAAGGAGGACGCGTCCAGCAGCCGCTCGAGCGTCGCGTTGGACAGAAGTCTGCCCTCGAGCACACGGACGCGCCCCACGTGGTACCCGTAGCGGATGGCGGAGCTCGTCCCTCGCGAGTACGCCACCGCCTACGCCTCCGCGTCCTCGACGTCGCCGAACAGGACGGCCGCCGCGTGCCCACGGAGCTCCTCGCGGCGCTCCTCCACGAGTGCCGCGCCCGAGATCTCGACGCTCATGCGCTCGCCCTCGAGCACCGCCCCGTGAGCGAGGCGCGCGGGCTCGTCCGCGAACGCGAGCTCAATCTCGACGCCCCGGTCGCGAGCAGCGGCGCGCACCGCGTCCGGCAGCAGCGACGCGCTGCGCACCGCGTCCGCCGCGCCGCCGCGCCCGGCCGCTCCGCCCCGCGCCATCGCAACGAGCCGGTCCGCGAGGACCCGCGCGTACTCCTCGCCCGGCTGCTCGACGATGGTCCGCTCCGCACGCTCGAGCACGCGGTGCACGAGCTCGTGCCGCGCCTCGAGCGTCCTGTCACGCGCCCTCAGCCGCGCGGTCGCCATGAGCTTCTCGGTGTCGTGGTCCGCTGCGCGCTCGGCCTCCGAGCGCACGCGCTCGGTGAGCGCCTCGGACTCCACGAGCGCGTCGGCGACCAGGGCCGCGGCGCGCGCCTCGGCGTCGGAGATCGCGACACGCGCTTCATGCTCGGCATCGTCCTCGATCCTGCGGATGATGTCCGCGAGCGCCACCCGCGCCCCCGAGAACCCGTAGGCGGACTGGAGCGAGAGCAGAATGAGCACGGTCGTGATGAGCGCGAACACCGCGTAAGTCTCCACGAGCGCCGGGAAGATGAGCGCCTTGCCGGCGTCCTCGCTCCGACGCGCGACCATCCCGGCCGCGCCGGCGGAGGTGAGTCCCTGGTAGATGCCGCTGAACAGCCCCACGAACGCCACGGGCAGGCAGGCGAGCATGATGCTGAAACCCTCTTCCGCACCGATCTCGGGCACGGACTCGGGCAGCAGCAGGCCGAAGAGGATGAGCACGAGGATCGCCGTGATGAAGCCGTAGATCCCCTGCGTGCTCGGCATCGCCACGAGCGGCAGCAGGCGGCCGAACTTCTCTCCGTCCTCGGTCACGATCCCCGCGGCCATGTTGCTCGAGCTGCTCAGGCCGATGGCCGAGCCGATACCGCCCCCGATGATGGCGAAGACCCCGCCGGCGATAGCCCACGGCACGCCGGTGAGGCCCCACATAGTCTCGTTCACGGGCCGTTCCCTCCTTCCTCAGGCGCCTCTCGGCGCAATACGAGCGATGTCGTGTCGAAGCCGAACGGTCGGTACTCTGTCCCGCCCCCCTCGTAGAACTTGCCGAAGAACTCCACGTACTGCAAACGGAGCGGATGCACGATCGCGCCGAGCAGGTTGATCACGATGTTGAAGGAGTGCCCCACGACGAAGATGAGCGATCCGAAGATGACGCCCACGACCACGAGCCCGCCCTCGAAGGGCATGATCCCGACGAGCACGTTCACGACCCATCCCACGACCAGGCTCGCGAGCCCGAGCGCGGCGAGCCGCGTGTAGCTCAGGAAGTCGGCGGTGAAGCCCGTCAGCGTGTTGAACGTCTTGTACGCCCCGGCGAGCGCCCCGACGATGCATGCGCGCACCGCCCTCGAGACGACGGCCGTGAGTGTGACCGCAAGCACCGCCCACCCGAACCACGAGGGGCCGCCGACCGCGAGCGCCACGAGCCAGGCGGACGACGCGAGGACCCAGATCCACCCGAGCGTCCGGTCCCACGTCGGCGCCCCTTCGGGCACGAGCGGCCGCTCGAAGACGCGGCCCTTGAGCAGCAGGGTGACCCCGAGACCGAGCACGAGGAGCGGCACCACCGCATCCGGCGCCCAGACGGCCGCGGCGACGACGCCGATGAGAACCGCCCACATGAGGAACGTGGAGAGCTCGTCGCAGACGGCCGACGCGACCTGATCCTTGCGCATGAGGTCATATGCCTTGACGCCGACCCCGAGGAGCACGTGCACCACACCCAGCAACACGGTGAACACGAGCAGTATCTGGATCTCCTCGAGCGGCTGCAGCACGATGGCCTCCTGCAGGAACGCAGGGAGCTCCTCGGTGGGGATCGCGAAGTAGGAGCCGGTGAGCACGCCCACGACCATGACGGACACGCCGCAGTACATGATGAGGTCCATGAAGCGCTTGACCCCGGGCGCGACGTCGAGCCGGTTCTTGATGAGCCACGCCATGATGATGAGCGCCAGACCGTAGCCGAAGTCGCCGATGCACAGTCCGAAGAACACGAAGAAGGGGACCGCCAAGAGCGGCGTCGGATCCAGCTCGCCGTAGCGGGGGCGACCGTACAGGTCGGTGATCACCTCGAAGGGCTGGAGCCATCGCGGATTGTCGAGCGCCACGGGCGGGTCGTCGTCTTCTGCCGGAGGATCGAACGTGAGATCTACGTCCTCGTACGCCGAGACCGCCTCGCGCACGTCGACCAGCTTGGATTCGCGCACCCAGCCGCGCATGATGAAGGTGCGCTCGGTCGAGCCGAACTCGTGACGGACCGCGACCGCGCGGTGCCGTGATGCGAGCGCGTCGGCGAGCGCGAATGCCTTCGGATACAGCTCGGCGAGCGCGGTCGCCCGCGCGACCAGCACGTCATCCTCAGACGCGAGCTGCCGCAGGCACTCCTGCGCGTGGCTGGACTCCTCCACGGGATAGTCGGTCAGCCCGCCGAAGGAGGCCTCCTCGAACTCGGAGAGCGCGAGGAGGTTGCGCACCTCGTCGACACTGCCCTGATGGACCATGACGACCCAGGCCTCGCGGGAGCCCTCGCCCGGCAGCTCCTCGACGGAGACATCGGCCACGGTCTCTCTGAGCGCCGCCCGGATCGCGGGGGCCTTCGTGCGCGGGACCGTGCCCATCAGCAGCCTGACGTGGGAGGTCTCCTCGAGACCGCTCAGCTGGACGTGAAGAGCCTTCCATGGTGCGAGCATCTCGATCCTGGCCTTGAGCTCGACCCGCTCGCGCTCGATCGCGGCCATACGTACGGAGATGGTCTCCGACTCGCGGTAGAGCGCCTGGAACTCCTCGTCGGGCTCGAGCGCCACGAACTCGTCCTCGTCCATGTGGAACTTCTCCGACACGAAGGAGGAGAAGGCCTGCTCGGGCTCGCGGAACCGGCCGAGGAAGTCGCGGACGAACTCCGCGCGCCCCGACTGCTCCTCTATCTCGTGGAGGAGCGGCAGGTCGGTGAGGTCGTCCTCGTGAGGCTCGTCCTCGACACAGCTCTCGATCTGCAGCGCATCGGCCCTCTGCAGAGCGGCGACCACCTCTTCGAGGACGCTCCTGTGCCCCAGCGCGGTAGCCTTGAACATCCGCGCGACCGCCATCTCAGCGCAAGAGCTCCTGCGCGACGGCCTCGGCCGCCGCCTCGATGCGATGCTCCGCCAACGCGATCTCTTCGCGCATGCGGGCCCCCGCCTCCTGTGCGACGCGCTCCGCGTCGGCCCGGGCCCGATCCATCCTGTGGACCGTCAGACGATGGGCCTCTGCGCGGGCCTCCTTCTCGGCATCCGCCACGAGAAGCTGGGACTCGGCGGCAGCCTCGCGAAGCAGCGTGTCGCCCTGCTCGCGCGCGGACTCCACCGTGCGTCGCGCACGGTCCTCCGCATGCAGGATCTGCTCGAGCTTCTCCACCGCGTACCCCCCACCGTGCCGCCTCGACGCCCCTCCAGGCGCCGGGGGCTTCGGAGTCCGTACATTCTAGCACTGCGAGGAGGCCACGATACCTCTGTCGGACGAGGGGTCCCGCGCAGGTGACGAGTGTCGCCGCGACGCGGTGCCGGGCGCTCCGCGTCACGGCACGACGACCGTGCCCACCTCACCCGCCGCCAAGCCGCAGACGTCTTCGAGCGCCCCGATCGCAGCGAGACCGCCCGTCCGCTCGACGAAGGCACAGGCCGCCTCCACCTTGGGGCCCATCGAACCCGTCTCGAAATCGTAGGCCCGGAGTTCGTCGGGCGTGACGCGGCCCAGCCGCTCGGCGTCCGGCCCGCCCCATCCCGCGTAGACGCCGTCCACGTCCGTCGCCATCACGAACACGTCGGCGGAGAGCTCGAGCGCGAGGAGACCGCTCGCGCGGTCCTTGTCCACCACGACCTCGGCGCCCACGAGACTCCCGTCGTCGGCGAACATCGTGGGCACCCCGCCGCCGCCGGCGCAGATCACCACCACTCCCCGCTCCAGCAGCCACCTGATCGGTCTGATCTCGAATATCCGCACCGGCAGCGGCGACGCCACGACCCGCCGCCAGACCTCGCCGTCCTTCGCGACGCTCCAGCCGCGCTCGGCGCGCATGCGCTCGGCCTCCGCACGCTGGTAGCCGGGGCCGATGGGCTTCCTGGGATGCCCGAACGCTTCGTCAGAGGGCTCCACCTCGACCATCGTGAGCACGGTCGCGATCGGCCGCTCCTCGGGCAGGACGTTGCCGAGCTCCTGCTCGATCACATAGCCGATCATGCCCTCGCTCTGCGCGCCCAGGACGTCGAGCGGATACGGCTCGACCTGCTCGTAGCTCTCCGCCTGGAGCGCCAGCAGTCCGACCTGGGGCCCGTTGCCGTGCGAGACCACGAGTTCGTTGTCCTCCGCGAGCGGTGCGAGGCTCAGAGCGGCCGTGCGCACGTTCTCGCGCTGCTGCTCGGCGGTCATCGGCTGACCCCGCTTGAGCAACGCGTTGCCTCCGAGCGCGACGACGATCCTCATGCGTGCGCCTCCCCGGCTTCCCGTCCAGCCCGCCGTCCCGCCGGCCGTCCCTCAGCCCGCGAGCGTCTCGACGAGCACCGCCTTCGTCGTGTGCATGCGGTTCTCCGCCTGGTCGAACACGATGGAACGCTCCGACTCGAAGACCTCGTCCGTGACCTCCATCGCCTCGATCCCATGCCGCGCGAAGACATCCTCACCGGTCGTCGTCCGGCGATCGTGGAACGCCGGCAGGCAGTGGAGGAACCGCACGTCGGGGTTGCCCGTCAGCTCGATGACGCGCGCATCGACGCGGTACGGCGCCAGGAGCTCGATGCGGCCCATCCAGACCTCTTCAGGCTCTCCCATCGAGACCCAGACGTCCGTGTAGAGGAAGTCGGCACCTTCCACGGCCTCTTCGACGTCCTCGGTGACGAGCAGACCGCCGCCGCTGGTCTTCGCCCACTCCTGGGCGGCCGACACGAGCCCCGCGGCGGGCCAGTTCGCACCGGGAGCGGCGAAGCGGACGTCGAGCCCGAGCTTGGCGCCAGCGACCAGGAGCGAGTTCGCGACGTTGTTGCGCGCGTCGCCGAGGTAGCAGAGGGCCACTTCCCCCAGAGGCTTCGCCGTGTGCTCGCGCATCGTCATGACGTCCGCGAGCGCCTGGAGCGGATGGTACTCGTCGGTGAGGCCGTTGAAGACCGGCACGCCCGCGTACTCGGCGAGCTCCTCCACGACCTCCTGGCCGAAGCCACGGTAGCCGATGCCGTCGTACACGCGTCCGAGCACCCGTGCGGTGTCGCGGACGGACTCCTTGTGCCCGAGCTGCGAGCCGGTCGGGCCGAGATACGTGACGCCTGCGCCCTGATCGCGCGCGGCGACCTCGAACGCGCAGCGCGTACGGGTGGAGGTCTTCTCGAAGACGAGCACGATCTGTCTGCCGAAGAGCTCCGCTTCCTCGCGCGCGTCCCGCGTCGCGGCCTTGAGGTCGTCCGCCCGGTCGACCAGGTGGAGGATCTCCGCGGGCTCGAGATCGGCGAGCGTGAGCACGCTTCGGCCCCTCAGGTCCACGACCACCGCGACCCCTCCTTCCGCTCCGCCGCAGACTCAAGCATAGCGGCTCGGACGACGCGCGGCACGGAAGTTGCCGCATGCGGTAGAGTCTGTTGGGAATATGGGGTCTCACCTGGGAGGAACAGACATCCCGACCCTCGGTGACACACGTTCGCGCACGCCCGTGCCTCGCCGACGCGAGAAGCGTCGCACGCGCCGCCGTGGCGTGCCGCTCCTCATCGCCGCGCTGGCGCTTCTCGCCGGCGGGCTGGCCGTGCTGCTCGCCATGGGGACGCTGGGCGGCATCGACCTCGGCGTGCTCGGCTCGCAGGAGGCGAGGGCCCTTCCCGCCCCGCCGTCGATCGACGAGCCGCTGCTCGCCGTCGAGGCGGCCATCGCGCTCGAGCCGTCCCTCCCACAGAGCGGTCCCGCCACCCTCACCGTCGCCGCGGTCGGCGACATGATCTTCGACCGACGGGTGCGCGATCTCATCGCACGCGAGGGCGGCGCCGCGCCGC
>JAUVQN010000138.1 GCA_030598125.1 Coriobacteriia bacterium
GTCGAGCGCGTAGGGGCTCGCCGCACGGACCGCCGCGTCGATCTCGGCGGGGTCGAGTTCGCGGTCGCCCTTCACGCCGATGAGCATCATGTCGACGGCCTCGTTCTCGCCCTCGTTCGAGCCCCACACGTACGTGTTCGGGAAGACCTCGGCGAACGTCTTCAGCATCATCAGCTGGTCCTCGTCGGTGAGGAGGTAGCGGGGAATCCACTGGCAGAAGACGCCGTCCTCGTTCATCCGGTCCCGCGTGAGTTCGTAGAACTCCTTCGTGAAGAGGTGCGAGACGTGCGTGGAGAGCGGGTAGCTCGGCTCGCTCGACACGACGTCGTACGTGCGGTCCGTCATGAGCAGGTAGTTCCTCGCGTCGTTCACGAATATCTCGGAGCGCGGGTCGGACGTGATGGCGTCGCCCACGAACAGCTCCGACGCCTCGACGACCGCGTCGCTGATCTCGACGGTGTCGACCGAGGCCACGCCGGTGTCGAGCGCCGCCAGCGTCGTGTAGCCGGTGCCCAGCCCGACGACGAGTACGGACTCGGGATCCTCGGCGCTCGCGATCGGCAGGAGTGCCAAGAGCGAGGTGGTCTGCCTGTCGAGCGGCTGGCTCGAGCCCTCGATCTTCCCGGAGTTCTGGAGATGCCGGTCGCCGGCGTCGTCCTCGAACACGGCGATGCGGCCGTGCACGTCGTCCTCGAAGTAGAGCGTGGTGAGCGACTCGCGGTACTCCTCGTACGCCTCGTAGCTCCCGAAGTCCCCGATCCGGAAGAACCCGTGCGCGAACGCCGCCTGGTCCGTCAGGAGCGCGCCTGCTCCGATCGCGACGAGCGCGACGGCGGCGGCTGGCAGGAAGCGTTTCACCGCATCCGAGCGCGAGGCCGCGATCATCGTCAGCGACACCCCGATATTGAGTGCCGCCGCGACGAACACGGTCGCCTTCACGCCGATGAGCGGGATGAGCAGGAAGCCCGCCGCCAGAGAGCCGATGATCGAGCCGAGCGTGTTGATCGAGTACACGTTGCCCACATCGATGCCGAGCTCTTCGAGCGAGACGGTGTTGATCTTGGAGACGACCGGGAAGGTCGCCCCCATGAACGTCGTGGGCACGAGCATGATGAGGAACGAAAGGAGGAGCTGGATGACGAAGAAGAGGAAGACCCCGGTCTCAGCGTGTCGTAGACGAAGAAGTAGATGGTCGGGAGCGCCTGGATCAGTGGGATGGTCAGCAGGCCGAAGACGCCGATCCCGAACTCGAGCTTCCCGAAGAGGAAGAAGAGGTTGTCGGTGCGGTCGGCCCACTTGCCGCCCAGGAAGGCGCCGAGCGAGAGCCCCGACATGAACGCGGCGAGCATCATCGACACCGCGTAGACGGTGGAGCCGAACACGAGCGAGAGCTCGCGCGTCCAGGCGACCTCGTAGATGAGTGCGGCCGTACCGGAGAACGCGAAGGCGATGACGGCGATGCGGCGCGCCCTGGTGAAGGCGGCCACGTCAGCCTGGCTCGGCTTGCCGCCCTGAGCGGACTTGACTCCCCGAGCCGTCTTGTCGCCCTGCTGCTTGGGTTTGCTCTTCTTCTTGGCCACGTGTCTCTTTCGTCCGATGGCGGAGGACGTCGCGCCGTCGGCCGCCGGTGCACTCGGATACCAGACGCGTCAGGGGAAGCAAGCCGCGTTCCCCGGGGCCGCTACCCCCCGCCGCCGTCCGCCCCGCCGTCTGGCGTCTTCCCGACGGTGAGCGTCACGGTATCGCCCCGCCGCGCGTCGGCGCCTGCGATCGGCCACTGTTCTATCACGATGCCGTCGTCGGCACTATCCACGTACTCCACCGTCGCCACGAGTCCCGCGTCGGTGACAGCCTGCGTGGCGTCCGCCTCGGTCTCGCCGATCACGTCCGGTACCGTGACGACGTCGGGTCCCTTCGATATGAGGAGGCTGACGCTGCTGCCGGCCTCGATCGAGACGCCACCTTGTGGGCTCTGGCGGATGACGACGCCCCTGGCGACCGACTCGTTGAACTCCTCAGACGTCTGGACCGCGAGTCCCACACCCTGGATCTCCGCCGAGGCCTCCGACGAGGACTTCCCGACGACGTCGGGCACCTTCACGAGTTCGGTGCCGCGACTGACGACGATCGTCACGGCGGTGCCGAGCTCGACCGTGGCGCCCGCCTCGGGCTGCTGGCTGATGACGAGGCCTTCTTCGACGTCGCTCGAGTACTCCCGCTGGATGGTCTCGAGCGTGAGGCCCGAGGCCCGGATGGCCGCGAGCGCTTCTTCCTCCGTGAAGCCGACCAGCTCCGGCACGCCCGTCGTCTCCTTGCCCGCGCTCACCACGAGGTCGACCGTCGAGCTCGCTTGGACGCTGGCGCCTGCCCGCGGGTCCTGATCGACGACACTGCCCTCGGGGACGGTGTCGCTGGCCTCGCCGGTCACCTCGCCCACGACGAGTCCCGCACCCTCGATCTCGGCGCCGGCCTCTTCCTCGGTCAGCCCGACGACGCTGGGGACCGTGACCGGGGCCTCGTCGAAGAAGCCGAGTGCCCACGCGCCCAGGAGACCGGCTGCGAGGAGCGCGAGTGCCACGAGGATCCACACCCAGGCCAGGCTGCGCTTCTTCGGCTCGTCCCCGACGGCGGGCATGACCGAGGTCTCGCCGTACCCGGCGGCCGCCGCGGCGGGCAACACGGACGTGACGGTCTCGCCCGCCTGCGCGCGCTGCAGATCCGCCCTCATCTCGTCCGCGGAGACGTAGCGGTCCGCCGGGCTCTTCGCCATCGCGCGCAAGATGACGGCCTCGAGCGCGGGAGAGATCCGCTCGTTCCACCTGCTGGGCTCGACGGGCGTCTCGTTCACCTGCATCAGTGCGGTAGCGACGGGGCTCTCTCCCTGGAACGGCACGCGTCCCGTCGTCAGCTCGTAGAGCACGATGCCGAGCGAGTAGATGTCGGATTCGGGCCCGACGGGACGCCCCTGCGCCTGCTCGGGGCTGATGTACTGGGCCGTGCCGAGCACCGAGCCCGTCTGCGTGAGCGTGGAGTCTCCGGCCCGCGCGATACCGAAGTCCATGACCTTCACGACTTCGTCGCGGGTGAGCACGAGGTTCTGTGTCTTGATGTCACGGTGCACGATGCCGTAGCCGTGCGCGACGGCGAGCGCCGAGCATACCTGGATGGCGTAGCCGGCGGCCGTGTTCGGGTTGAGGGCCCCCTTCTGTTGCACGAGCACCTTCAAGTCCGTGCCGCGCACGTACTCCATGACGATGTAGTAGTCGGTCTCGTCCTTGCCCCAGTCGTAGATGTTGACGATGTTGGGGTGCGAGAGGTTCGCGGCGGCCTGAGCCTCCTGGCGGAAGCGCGCGACGAAGCCCTCTTCCTGCGCGTACTTGCGATCGAGGACCTTGACCGCGACGGTGCGGCCGAGCACCTCGTCGTGCGCCTTGTAGACCACGGCCATGCCGCCGCGGCCGATCTCCTCGACGATGCGGTACCGCTTGCCGAGTACCCTGTCTTCCAC
>JAUVQN010000049.1 GCA_030598125.1 Coriobacteriia bacterium
CGCCCTGGTCGTAGTATAGATCCGAGCACGGCCCGCACGGACCGGTCGGACCCGCCGCCCAGAAGTTGTCCGACTCGCCCAGCCGCACGATCCGCTCCTCGGGAACGCCGACCTCGTCGCGCCAGATGCCGAACGCCTCATCGTCGTCGACGAAGATCGTGAACCACAGCTTGTCAGGGTCGAGACCGAGCACGTCGACGCTGTACTCGTACGCCCAGGCGCACGCCTCGGACTTGAAGTAGTCGCCGAAGCTGAAGTTGCCCAGCATCTCGAAGAACGTGTGGTGCCGGCCGGTGTGGCCGACTGTGTCGATGTCGGTGGTGCGCACGCACTTCTGACACGAGGTCGCACGCGTGTACCCCGGATCCCTGAGTCCGAGGAACACCGGCTTGAACTGCACCATCCCCGCCGTGGTGAGCAGGATCGAGGGGTCCTCGGGGATGAGCGAGCTCGAGGCCACGCGCGTGCAGCCCTTCGATTCGAAGAACTCCAGGTAGCTCTGGCGTATCTCGTCAGTCCTCACGCGTGCTCCTCCGTGTCCCGGACTCCTGCGTCAGCGGCAGATTCCTCACTCGGGGCGCCGGCCTCCCCCGCCCCTCCGGCCGGCTCTGCCTCTTGGCGGAACGGGAACAGCTTCCGGTGGAACGGCCGCGTGTCCTGCTCCTCTGGCGGCAGCGGTCTCCACCCTTGTTTCTCCAGGTAGTAGGTCCCGACCGCCTTGAACGCGGCTGCCGCCGGGACTGCGAGAAACATGCCGATGATGCCGAACAGCGACGCGCCCGCGACGACCGCGAGTATCACGACGACGGGGGGCACGTCGACCTGCTGCGACATGATGCGCGGCGAGAGGAAGATACTCTCGATCTGGTTCACGACGATGACGACGAGGATCGCCCAGACGGCGAGGATCGGGTCGACGAAGACGGCGGCGACCGCCGCGACGAAGCCGGCCACGATCGGCCCGAAGTACGGGATGACGTTGAAGACACCCCCGATGAGACCTATCACACCCGGGTAGGGCACGCCCGCGACCCACATTCCCAGACCGATCAGCACGCCCACGATGACCGCGATGATGAGCTGCCCGCGGATGAACCCGCCCACGACGATACTGATGCGGTCGCTGATCTCCCGCGCGTCCGTCCAGTGCGGCTCCGACAGCAGCCGAAGCGCACCCTCCTTGATGCGCGGAAGACCCTTGAGCAGGTAGTAGCCGATGACGAGTCCCAAGATCACTGAGAAGACGCCCGAGATCGTGGAGGACCCGGCCGCGAACACGCCTTCGGCCGCTCGCTGGGCCCACTCGGCGGCGCGCTCGGTGGCGGCCTCTTGCGCCCGAACGCCCATATCCTCCGCCCAGTTCGGCCACTGGATCGAGCTGTACTGCTCGACGAGGTCGTTCCAGACCGTGCGGGCCGATTCGTAGAACTCAGGGAACGCCTCCACAAACTCGGTCACCTGCTGCGCGATGGGCGGGATCACGAACACGAAGAAGATGACGATGACGAGCGCCGCACCGAGGTACGCCACGACCGTGGCCGCAGTGCGATGCATGCCGCGCTTCACGAGCGCGGAGACCCACCCTTTCAGGAAGAACACGACGATGAGACCGATGAAGAGCGGGACCAGTGCTGCCGAGAGCTGCGAGAGGAGCCACAGCCCCGCCACGGCGAGCGCAGCGATCCCGATCAGAGCCCATGCGACGACGCCGACGCGACGCCAGCGGCGGAACGACTCCTCGATCGACTGGTCCGTCACTCGAGCACTTCCCTCACGAGGTTCTCGCGGAGCACCCGGAGCGTCTTCCTGAGCAGTCGCGACACCTGCATCTGCGAGATGTCCAACTGCCGCGCGATCTCGGTCTGCGTGAATCCTCGGAAGAACCTCAGGTAGAGGATGCGCTGCTCCTGCGGAGTGAGATGCTTGAGCGCGGCCGAGAGCGTCGCTCGGTCGTCCACGACCGCCATCAGCTGGTCGTCCTGGCCGACGTACTCGAGGATGCTGAAGGAGTCGTCACCGTCGGTGTTGCGGTCGGTCTCGAGCGACACGAAGTTGTAGGCTTCGGACGTCTCCATCGCCTCGAGGACGTCTTCGGGCGTCACCTCGAGATAGTCGGCGATCTCGAGCACGGTCGGAGAGCGCTGCTTCTCCTGCGTGAGCCGATCGACGGCCTGGTTCACCTTGAAGCTGAGCTCCTGGAGGCGCCTCGGCACCTTCACGGCCCAGCCCTTGTCGCGGAAGTAGCGCTTGAGCTCGCCGATGATGGTGGGCGTCGCGTACGTCGTGAACTCGACCTTGCGCTCTATGTCGAAGCGGTCGATCGCCTTGATCAGCCCGATCGTCCCGACCTGGATGAGATCGTCGATGGGCTCCCCACGGTTCCGGAAGCGATGCGCCAGATAGCGCACCAGGTTCAGGTACATCGTGATGAGCTCGTCCCGGGCGCCCCCGTCCTCATCCCGCTTGTAGCGGATGAAGAGCTCGCGCGTGTGTTGCTTGTCCCAGGTCAACTTCCGGGACTGGTTGTGAGTCCGTCTGGGCACGGCGACCCCCGTCAGGCCAGATACTTGCAGAGCCGGACGTGCATACCGTCCGGCTGTTCAGCGAGCTCGAACTCATCGCAGACCGAGTCGAGGATGAACGCCGCATAGCGCTCTCCGGACTCGTCCGTGCCCTCCGTCTCCAAGGCATCGGCGAGGGGGCCCACTTCGCACGTGAAACGGCCGTCCCCGACGGTGAACGTGAACGTGACGTCGCCTCCCGGCTGCTTCCTGCGTACGGCGAAGACGTACGCTTCTTCCACGGCGATCCGCACGTCGTCGACGAGATCGATGGGAACGCCAAGGCGACCCACCAGTGCGACCGCGGTCATCCTGACCGTGCGGGCGTACTCCTCACGCGCGGGAACTGTGAGCACGATGCGATCCGTAGCCATGATCCCTCCCGAACCTCGAGCAGGCGCGCGGTGGCTGTCGCTCGGACCCGCGCGAGCACTCTGATTCTAGCAGAGGATCGCGCTCGCACAGGCACTCTTCGACCAGGTCGAGGGAGGCGAATCAGGCCTGGTCGTCGGCATCATCCGCCGACAGGCCGACGTCCGCGTCAGGAGCCGGTCCGGGCGTCCGCTCGGCCTCCCAACCGCGATCCCCCGGCCGGTAGAACCGGGCCCCTCCGAGCTCCTCGGGGAGGTAGTCCTGGGACACCCAGCCATCCGGATGATCGTGCGGGTAGAGATAGCCTTCTCCGCGACCGAGCGTCTTGGCGCCGCCATAGCTCGCGTCGCGGAGGTGCTGCGGCACCCCGCGCGCCGGTCCTTCGTCGACCTCGCGGAGCGCGGCGTCGATCGCTCGGCAGGCGGAGTTCGAACGCGGGGCGAGGGACAGATAGATCGCGGCATGCGCCAGGTTGATGCGACACTCGGGCCAGCCGACGAACTCGGCCGCTTTCACGGCCGCCTCAGCGACGGTCACGGCGTAGGGGTCCGCGAGCCCGACGTCCTCGGCGGCGAACACCAGCATCCTCCTGGCGATGAACTTCGGATCCTCGCCACCGCGCATCATCCTGGCGAGCCAGTACACCGCGGCGTCCGGATCGGCGCCTCGCATCGACTTGATGAACGCCGACGTCACATCGTAGTGCACGTCGCCCGCACGATCGTACGGGAGCGCGCGCACCTTGGACGCCTCCCGCACCGCCTGCTCGTCGATCTCACCTTCGGCTCCCGCCGCCGCATGATCGAGCGTCGCGAGCGCGACACGGGCGTCGCCGCCGGCCCTGCGAACGAGCAGCTCCATCGCCTCAGGCGTCAGGCGCGCAGTACCTGAGAGGCCGCGGTCGTCCTCGAGGGCCCGCTCGACGATGCTCCGTACGTCCTCGTCGGTCAGCGGCTGCATCTCTACCACGCGCGAACGACTGATGAGCGGCGCGTTCACCTCGAAGAACGGGTTCTCGGTCGTGGCACCGACGAGGACGAGCAGGCCGTCTTCCACGGCATGGAGCAACGCGTCCTGCTGGGAGCGGTTGAATCGGTGGATCTCATCGATGAAGAGGATCGTCCCGCCGCCGTCCATCGCAAGGCGGTCCCGCGCCTGTTCGATGACACGCCGGATGTCCGCGACACCCGACGCCACCGCAGACATCTCGACGAACTGCGACTCCGTTCGCTCGGCGATGACACGCGCGAGGCTGGTCTTCCCGCAGCCGGGGGGGCCGTAGAGGATGACGGAGGCGAGCTCGTCGCGCTCTATCTCGCGCCGGAGCGGACTGTCCTGACCGAGCACGTGCTCCTGGCCCACGAACGAGTCGAGATCCCGGGGGCGCATCCGGACCGCCAGCGGCGCCCGCGCGTCGAGCGCGTCACGGGCCTGCTGGGAGAAGAGGTCGTCCATGCGACCGGGAGTGAGCCCCCTACTGCAGCTGCGTGGCGTAGAGCACCTCGCGCTTGAGCGGGTCACGCGTCACGAATCCGCGCCACCGCCACGTGATCACTCCGCGATCGTCCACCAGCACGAGGTACGGAGTCTGATCCGCTTCGAGCGTGACGGCGAGCTCGTACGCCTGCCGTGTCGGGTCTTCCGGGTCGGGCGCGTCACCGCTGTCGAGCAGCTCGGAGTCCACGTCGAACGAGATGAGATCGACCAGGCCGCGGTACTCACCCATGACAGCGTCGATCTCCACCGTCTGGTCGACCGTGACCTGCTGGTCAGCGTCGTAGTAGTAGAGGAGGAACGGCTGCCCGGCGTCCAGGCGCTGCCGCACGGCATCCGGGACGACGACGTCCACGCCGGCCGGGAAGGGCTCCTCGTACCCGCCCTCGAGCGGCGAGAGGACATCGATGGCCGGTCCGGTGGACTCCTCGGAAGCGGATGCCTGCGCTGCGGGTGCAGCCGCGGGCGCGGCCTCGGGAGCCGCTGCTTCTTCTTCCCCGCCACCCCCACAGCCCGCGAGGGAGAGCGCGACCGTTACTGCGACGAGTGCTACGGCAAGTCTGCGCATATGTGCCTCCTAGGGCTGTCTCAAAGATGAACCCCGCCTTGTCGTGCCCCGACAAGTGAACCTGCCTCTGCAGGTGGGTGCCCGCACCCCGGGTTCGCGCTTCCCCGCAAGGGGGATCCCACTCCGCCGGGAGATCTTAGGCTCCCTATCACGTGATGTTGGTTCAACGTACATCGAAGACACGAGCAAGGCAGAGCCCGCTCTCATTGTGCATCGGCAGTTCAAAGGCCGTCAATGAGAGCCGAACGGCAGCACCCGACGAACGGTCGGGCAGCTCAGTCACGCTTGAGGTGCAGTTCAGAGAGCTGGCGGGCCGTCACGGTGTCCGGCGCACCCGTGAGAGGGCAGGCACCGGACGACGTCTTGGGAAACGCGATGACGTCCCGGATGGAGTCCGCGCCCGCCAGGAGCATGACCAGCCTGTCGAGTCCGAGCGCGATACCGCCGTGCGGCGGGGCGCCCATCGTCAGCGCGTCCAGGAGGAAGCCGAACTTGTCGGCGGCCTCACGTTTCTCGATACCGAGGAGCGCGAGGACACGACGCTGCAGCTCCGCATCGTGGATGCGCAGCGTGCCCCCACCGACCTCGACGCCGTTGATCACGAGATCGTGTGAGTACGACAGCACGTCCTCGGGCCGCTCCTCGAGCAGGTCGACGTGCTCGTCGAAGGGCCGCGTGAACGGATGGTGGCTCGCGGTGAAGCGCTCTTCTTCCTCGTCCCACTCGAACATGGGGAAATCGACGACCCACAGCGCGTCGAACCCGTCCCCGGCGAGTCCCAGCTCGTCGCCCAGGTGGGTACGCACGACACCGAGCACCGGTTCGGCCACGCCCGGAACGTCGGCGACGAACAACGCGAGGTCGCCCGCTTCGATCTCGAGGGCCGACACGAGCGCGGTCCGCTCCTCCTCGGAGAAGAACTTCGTGATGGGCGACTTCACGTCTCCGTCGGACGTGTACGCGATCCAGGCGAGTCCCTTGGCCCCAGCGTCCGTGGCGATCTCGTTCAGCCGGTCCACGCGCGCTCGCGGCCAGTCGCCGCACCCCTTGACGTTGATGCCCTTCACCACGCCGCCCGAGTCCGCGACGGACCGGAACACCTTGAACCCCGAGTCCGCGAAGACTCCGGTCAGGTCCACGAGCTCCAGCCCGAAGCGCGTGTCCGGCCGGTCGCTGCCGAAGCGACCCATCGCCTCCGCGTAGGGCATGCGAGGCAGCGGCGTCTCGAGCTCGACCCCGGCCTCCGCCATCACCTCGGACATGACGTCCTCGGTGAGCCCGAGCACGTCGTCCTGATCGACGAAGGACATCTCGACGTCCACCTGGGTGAACTCCGGCTGCCGGTCGGCGCGCAGGTCTTCGTCGCGGAAGCAGCGGGCGATCTGGTAGTAGCGCTCGACGCCTCCGATCATGAGCAGCTGCTTGAAGAGCTGCGGGCTCTGCGGGAGCGCGTAGAAGCGGTCCGCCTGCATCCTGGACGGCACGAGGAAGTCACGGGCGCCCTCAGGGGTGGCCTTCGTGAGCATCGGGGTCTCGATCTCCACGAAGCCGCGCTCCTCGAACGCCTTGCGGAACCGCTGCGTGATCCGGTCGCGCAGCAGGAGCGCTTGGAGCACTTCTTCGCGCCTCAGATCGATGTGCCGGTACTTGAGACGCGTGATCTCGTCGGTCTCGATGCCCTCCGCGACCTCGAACGGCGGCGTCACGGCACGCGACAGCACTTCCGCGACGGTCACGAGTACTTCCATCTCGCCTGTGGCCATGTTCGGGTTCACGGTGCCCTCGGGGCGCTCCCGCACGGTCCCGGTAATCCGGAGCACCCACTCGGGCCGAACCTCTTCCCCGAGCGCGAAGACATCCCCCGACGCCTCGGGGTCGAACACCGTCTGCACGAGCCCCGAGCGGTCCCTGAGGTCGATGAAGACGAGTCCGCCGTGGTCGCGCCTGCGGTGCACCCATCCCGCGATCGTGACCTCGCGACCCGCGTCGACCCCCCGAAGGTCTCCCCCGTAGTCGCTCCTGAACGTGTAGCGGGAATCGAGCATGCGTCAGACCTCTCCGTCGATTCCGCCGAGCGCGCCGGCGTCCGATCCTTCGTCCACGCCGTCGTCGGTCCCGCCTACGGCGTCGGCATCGTCGAGCGTCCGCGACTCGCGCATGAGCGCGTCGACCTCGGACACCACGTCCGCCCGCGCGATCCGCGTCTCGACCTTCGTCGCCATGTCGCGCACGGTCGCCTCTCCAGCTGCGAGCTCGTCGGGCCCGACGACCACGACGAACGACGCCTTGAGCCTCCCGGCCTGCTTGAACTGCGCTTTCAGACTCCTCGACTGGTGGTCCGCCTCCGCGGCGATCCCGCCGCCGCGGAACTCCTCACAGATGAGGAACACGTCGTCGCGCACCGTGTCGTCCACCGCCGCGACGTACACGTCGGCGAGCGGGTGCGATTCGATGGCGACGCCCGCCGCCTCCATCGCCAGGAGCGTCCGCTCGAAGCCGAGCGCGAAACCGAGACCCGGGGTCGGCGGACCTCCGTACTCCTCCATGAGCCGGTCGTAGCGACCGCCTCCGCCGATGCCGTTCTGGGCCCCGAGCCCGTCGGCCTGCACCTCGAAGACCGTGCGCGTGTAGTAGTCGAGACCCCTCACGAGCCTGCAATCCTCCTCGTACTCGAGTCCCGCGTCGTCGAGCAGCCGCTTCACCGTGGCGTAGTGAGCAGCGCACGGCTCGCACAACGCGTCGACGATCCTCGGAGCCCCGTCCATGACCGTCTCGCATCCGGGATTCTTGCAGTCGAAGGCCCTCAGCGGATTCGTGTCCGCGCGCCTGACGCACTCTTCGCACAGGTCATCCGTACGCTCGAGGATGAACGCGCGCACCGAGTCCCGGTAGGCGGGACGGCATGTCTCGTCGCCCATCGAATTCACGAGGAGACGCATCCGCTCGTCCGGCAGGCCGACGGCCTCGAAGAACCGCCACAGGAGCAGGATCATCTCCGCGTCGGCGCTCGGCTCGGCGGCCCCGAGAAGCTCGGCGCCGATCTGCCAGAACTGGCGCATGCGCCCCTTCTGCGGACGCTCGTAGCGGAACATCGGTCCCGCGTAGTAGAGCTTGACGAAGGCACCCTGCGGCACGAGCCCATGTTCGAGCGCCGCCCGTACGACCGGCGCGGTGCCCTCCGGCCTCAGCGTGAGGCTCCGCTCCGCGCGGTCCTCGAACGTGTACATCTCCTTCGAGACGATATCGGTGGCCTCGCCGATCCCCCGGGTGAAGACCTCCGTGTGCTCGAACAGCGGCGTGTACACGGGCTCGTATCCGTAGCGGGAGAAGAGCTCCTGGGCGATGCGCTCGACGTACTCCCAGGCCCTCGCCACGTCGGGCAGCATGTCGGCAGTGCCTTTCGGGGCGCGCGGCTTCAAGCTGCCTCCGGTGACCGCGGTCGGAGCCGGGCCGAAGCAGGCCCGGCGGGCGTGGACGCTGGCCCATTGTTCCGCATCGCCTGGGGCCGTGCAACGTCATGCAGGCGAAGGGACCGGCCCTGCGAACGGCCCCGCGACCGATCGCGAGCGGGAGGGTCACGCCCGCGGGAAGAAGGGGTTCACCGCGCGCTCCCGCCCCACCGTCGAATCCGGCCAATGACCAGGGAGCAAGTCGGTGTCTACGGGCAGGGGCGCGACGCGATCCACGATCGAGCGCTTGAGCTCGCGTGCGTCACCCCGAGGGAAGTCGGTCCGGCCGACGGAACCCGCGAACACGAGATCCCCCGAGAACAGCCTCCCCTCGGAGAGCAGCGAGATGCTGCCGGGCGTGTGCCCTGGCGTGTGGACGACCTCGAGCTCGAACCCTTCGCCCACCACCACGTCACCGTCCTCGAGCTCTCGGTCGGGTGGAGGCGCGCTCCCGTCCATGGCGAACAGCGCGGCGCCCGTGCCGACCGGGTCGCTCACGAACGGCGCATCGAGGCGGTGCGCGAGGAGAGGTGCACG
>JAUVQN010000117.1 GCA_030598125.1 Coriobacteriia bacterium
CGAGTACCGGTCCTCGTTCAGCCTCGGCCGAAGGGCCCAGGCGGAGACCGGCACGCTCTACACGCTCGCCGGCGCGTGCTCGGCCTTCCGCCGGGACGTGCTGATGAAGGGCCGGCTCTACTCGAACCGGACCGTCTCGGAGGACACGGACCTCACGTTCGACCTGCAGCGCCAGCGCGTGAAGATCGGCTTCATCCGCGAGGCGCGCGTCTTCCTCGAGCCCGTCGTCTCCTGGGACCGTCTCTATTCGCAGCGGGTCCGCTGGGCCCGCGGCCAGATGGAAGTGTGCGGCCTCAACGAGGACATGGTGGGCGGTGGCAGGTTCGGATCCCTGAGCCGGTTCGCGCTCCCTCAGATGCTGCTGTACGACCACACGCTGGCGTTCCCCCGGCTCATCTGGACCTTCCTCATCCTGATCTTCCCGCTGTTCGGCTACTCGTGGGCGCTCATCGCGAAGGCCCTCGTCGCCATGTACATCTTCTACCTGCTCATCGAGATCGTGAACGCGCTCGCCTGCAACGCCATCGCCCACGAGGACTCACGTCACCGCCTCGAACAGTCGGGGCTCGCCTTGCTCGGCTTGCCCGCCTACCGGTTCGTCGTCTTCCACTTCCGCTTCTCCGGGTTCTTGAAGACGTTCAAGGAGGACCAGCAGTGGACGACGCCTGGTCCGGTCGACCAGACGAAGGTCAACCTCCGCGCCATGCGTCTGCGCTCGATCGAGTTCGCGGCTGGCTTCATGGCCGTGGGCGGTGTGGCGCTCGTCAGATCGCTCCGACTGCTGCAGGCCGCGCTCGCACCGCTGCTGCTGACGATCATCTTCGCGGTGATCAGTTCGATGGATCAGTTCAAGAAGGGACAGTAGAGCCTTGGGCGAGCACAGCACAGACTCGGGACGGCGGGCGACCATCGACTTCGTGCTCGTCCTCGTCGTACTCGTGGCGACGGTGCTCGTGGCGTTCAAGGTGGCCGTGCAGGTGCACGTGGGGCCCGGGTGGGACTCCTACGCCTTCCTGGCCAACGCGGCCGAGTTCGCCGGCCGCTCCGTCGGCTATGCGGAGCCGCACCGGCCCCCGGTCGTGTCGTTCCTGACGTCGCTCGTGTTCCGCGTGGGACCGATGCACGAGTCGGTGCTGCAGATACTCGACGGCGTGCTGACGATACTCGGTGTCGCGGGCTTCTACCTCCTGTTCCGGAAGCGCTTCTCGAAGATCCCCTCGGCGGTCGGAGCGCTCGCGTTCCTGGCCGTCCAGCCGCTCTGGAACTACCTCGGGATGGGGTACACGGACTTCGCGGCCGTCGGGCTCTCCGCATGGGCACTGCTTCTCTGCATCAACGCGACGGAACGGGACGCCCGATGGTACCTGGCCGCGATCCCCATGCTCCTGGTCGCCGCGCTCACGCGCTACACAGCTCTGCTGTTCGTGTTCGTGGCGGCGGTGTGGATCCTGCTCAGGTGGCGTCCCTTCCGCCAGGCCGGACGCATCGCTCTAGGAACACTGCTCGCGGCGGTGGTCTACGTGCCGGCCGGCGTCTACTACGCGCAGCGGTTCGGGGACGCACTCTTCCCCTTCGTCGTCTCGCTGGGCTTCGCCGAGGGCTCGACAGCCTCGGCTGTGGGGACCGACGGTGCGGTGGAAGCCGCCGGCACCTGGTACCTGGAGAACGCACACGCGTTCCTCTCGCCGGAGGGTCTCGGCATCATCGCCGCGATCGTGCTCGTCGTGGCCGCGCTCGGACTCGTGTCGCGCCTCATGGAGACGCCGCGGGGCTTGATGCCCGCCGCCTCGCGCTTCGCGATCGCGATCCTTGGCGTCGCACCGGCGGTCGTGGCCCAGCTCTACGGCGGGATGATCGTGCGCCAGGTGACGATCCCGGTCGCGGTCTTCGCGGTCTGGCGCGCGCTCGCGCCACGTGAGGGAGAGAGCCCGCCCGAGACCCGGACTCTGCCGGGTCCGGCGCTCGACGCCGCGATGCTGACGTGGCTGCTCGTCTTCCTCGACTTCCACAGCGGTCAGGTCGTGCAAGTGCCCCGCTACTTCATCACCATGGCGCCCGCGCTCATCTACTTCACGCTCCTCGGCTGGCAGTCGTGGATGGTCACGGCGAAGCAGCGTCTCTCGAATCGAGAGACGGGCACGGCCGTGCCGCGAGCGTTCCACCCCTCAGCTCTCGCCTGGGCTGCCTTGGCCGCGTGGATCGCCCTGGCGGTCGGGCTCACCGTGTGGAACACACCGGTCGAGCAAGACCAGTACGTGGCCGGCGCCAAGCGGTCTGCCGATGCGCTGCTGGCTCGCGAGGAGGATCCGGGTGAGCTCGTCATCTACTCCGACCTGTGGCCGCTGACCAGCTGGTACGTCGGCTCCACGGCGAGTCCGATGCCCTTCTTCGAGGAAGATGCGGCGTTCGCGCACGAGCTGGAGAAGTACGCCGCGGACTATTTCGCGACCATCCGAGCGAGGCGCTTCGACGGCTTCGAGGATGTCAGCGACTCGGGATCGGTCGTGCTCCTGCAGCGCGTGTCCGACCAGCCACGCGATCTGCCAAGCGTCCAGTACCTCGGCAAGTCGTGGGAGAACTACCTCGAGACGGTCAGCGACTACTCGTTCGACCTCATGTACTCGGGCGGTCGCTACGGATACGAAGGAAGCGCGTACCTGGACGCCTACAGCTCCGAGGAGCTGGCGGAGCACGACGCCGTCGCGCTCTACGGCGTGCGCTGGCGCGACCGGGCGGCGGGAGAGGCGGAGCTCGTCGAGTATGTCGAGAACGGCGGCGCACTCGTGATCGACGCGTCCGCGAATCTGGGCACGATGGCCAACGACCTCGGTGACACCGTCATGTTCGACACGGTCATCCGCCGCGGTGACGTGCCGCCCGACGCGACGCTTCACGTGACCGGCGACTTCGCCGAACGCCACCCAGGGATCGCCGATCTCGAAGCGGCCCCGTTCGTCGACGAGAGCGGCGGAGCGTGGCACGGGGCGCAGTACGAGCCACTCCCGGGCGCGGATCCACTCGAGGTGCTCGTCTCCGTGGGCGGCAAGCCCGCCGTCGCGATGAGGCGGGCCGGCCAAGGGCGCGTCTACTGGATCGGCTACAACCTGGTATGGCACGCGTTCATCACCGAGAACGCCGGCGAGCAGCGGCTGATCGAGGCCGTCTTCGAGGACGCACTGTGTGACGACGGCATGCTCTGCGCGGAGGGAGGGGCACCCACGTGGGCGACAGCGGAGCGATGATCGTCAGGGCCGAGGACTACTCGCATCTCTCCGAGCGAGGACGATCGCTCGTCGCGAGATTCCGCGGCCGCATCGTCGAGTTGGCGTCCGAGGACCGGCCGGCGAGCCTGCTCGAGGTCGGCTGCGGCCAGGGCTGGCTCACCAAGGAGCTCGCGGCGGGGATGCCTGAAGCCCGCATCGCGGGGATCGACATCCGCGAGGACGCTGTGGAGTTCGCGCGCGGACTCGTGCCGGGCGTCGGGTTCTCGGTCGCGCCCGGCGAGGAGCTGCCGTTCGAGGATGGCAGCTTCGACATCATCGTCTGCTCCGAGGTCCTCGAGCACGTGGACGACCCGTCGGTCGTGCTCGCCGAGATGGACAGGGTCGGCACCGGCCACCTGGTCGTCTCCGTCCCGCACGAGCCGTGGTTCTGGGGCGCGAACCTCGCCCGCGGCAAGTACCTGCGCACGTTCGGGAACTGCCCGGGGCACATCCACCACTGGACGAAGAGCGGTCTCACGAGGCTGCTCCGCGGTCGCTACGAGCAGGTCACGGTCGAGGGCAGCTTCCCGTGGCTCCTCGCGGACGTGCGCCGCTAGCTCTTCCCTCTCGCGCCGCCGAGCGTGAGCATCAGCACGCCGATCACGCCCGGGATCGGCACGAGCAGCACCATCGACAGGAGCGCAGCCCTGACCGCGAGCTCCTCCGGCGCTCCGGCACGAGTGAAGAGCGCCGCCATCGTGAGCTCACCGAGTCCCACACCACCGGCCGAGATCGGGATCGTCCGCGCGATCGTCGCCAGCGGGGCGACGGCGAGCACGTACGCGAAGGTGACCGGCACGCCGGTCGCCAGGCATGAGAGGTAGACGACGAGGTACGTCGCGACCCATCCGACCACCGAGACGAGGATGACCTTCGCCAGCAGGGGCACCGGTGGCTTCGCCGCGGCGCGCATCGTCTCCTCGTCGATGTCGGAGCCGGGCGCGAGCACCTTCAGCACCCAGCGCCACGGGACGACCTGGGAGAAGACCCACGGCGCGAGCGAGAGCGCGACCACCCCGAGCGTGAGTGCGACGAGCAGCCACTCCCGCTCGATGATCGCGCCCACTGTACCCATCGCCTCCACAGCGGTGATGGCGGTGAGCTTATCGTAGATCGTCGAGAGGACG